>JAIXTR010000558.1 GCA_027483845.1 Caulobacteraceae bacterium
GCACCGAGGCGGTCGACGCCGTCGCCCGCAAGACGCCGGGCTTGGTCCTGGCCGACATCCAGCTGGCCGATGGTTCGTCCGGCATCGATGCGGTGAAGGACATCCTGCAGCGTTACGATGTGCCGGTGATCTTCATCACGGCCTTCCCCGAGCGCCTGCTGACCGGCGAGCGGCCCGAGCCCACCTTCCTGATCACCAAGCCCTTCCAGCCGGAGACGGTGAAGGCGGCGATCGGCCAGGCGCTGTTCTTCCATCCGCGACGGCAGAACAAGCAGGCCGCCTGACCCGGCCCTCAGACGAGCGCAAGAGAAAGGGCGCCGCTGCGAAGCGGCGCCCTTTTTCATGGTCGGCTCGCCCAGGCTTCAGGGCGCCTTGTCGGGCGGGGTCGGGGCGACAGGTTCCGGGGCGCCGAAGCCGCGGCCATCGACCGTCTCCTGCGACGTGCCGGCCGGGCCCTCGTCGGCGGACTTAAAGGTCCAGGCGGCGAACATGCCGATCGCGGCCAGCAGCGTGCCGATCACCAGGACCCAGAAGATATGTTTGCCCCAGCGTCCCTGGCGGGCGCGGGTGGCGTTCAGCACGGGTCTCTCGGTCTCTTGCGACGACATCGGGCGGTCTCCTTACTCGGATGGGAAGTAGCTGAAGGGGCCGGTTCGGCCTGAATTCTCACCGCCCTCGGGCGCACTGATCAGACCCAGGCCGACGCCGCCGGCCACGAGGGCCAACAGACACGCCACGACGGTGAGGCGGCGTCGATGGGCCTCGTCGCGAACGCTCGGCGTGCGTGACAGTTTCAAGCCGGTGACGGGGGTAAAGGAACTGCGCATGAGATCGGCCTTTCCGGGCGGCGTCCGATCAACGCGCACAGCCAAGCCGCCGTTCCTCAGCGCGGCGTTTCCGGTGCGGGAGTCGCCCGGCGCGAGGGTTGTTAAATAATCGGAAAATCGCCGGAACGGTTTTGGAGGGTCGGTGTTCTATGTGTGCGGAGGCGGCGACGCCCCCCCCGACTTGAGGCTGGCGCACACGCCAGTCTGCTGCCTCCGCACCCCCTTTTCTCGATGATGCACACCTTGGGCGGACCTTCGGGTCCGCCCTTCTCTTTTGCGTGCGCCATGAGGGCGGCGGTATTTTGTGGTCTCGGGGATCGAAGGTCGGGGGAGCCGACAGAAACGCGACGTCATGAATGGCTGCGTAAGGTGGTTAGCGGAACACGTCCGAAAAGTCGGCTCCGGCCTTGGGTGAGGCGCCGAAGCGGTTCGTTCCCCGACTGCCGTCTACGATTCCAAGTAGAACCAGCCAAACGAGTCCTGCCGCCATCAATCCAACTGAAGCGGTGAGTTCTAGAGCGGAGTCTTTTGGCGGTTGGACGTAGCTGAAGAATGTCATCATCAGAGTCAGGAGGATGCCCTAGAATCCAGCAAGCCCACGATCCTGAGTCCTCTTGGCGGCGAGCGCCAAGTTCGGCCAGAGAAACAATAGCGCTAGACCGTTGAGGATGAGCCTCCCCTGACCAAAGGGTCCCTGATTAGACGCTTCCATCATACTCATCCCCACCGCGCGAATGGAAACAAAGCTGCAGAGCCCTTGAGCGACGCCTATTGCAGCAGTCCAAATCCAGAAGTCACGCCGGCGAAGCCGTCCGTTGAAGCCGAAGAGCTTCTCTCCGATCGACATTCCCGCCTTGTCTAGCGCACTAATGCGATGGCGCGGCGGGTCGTAATCCATGGTGACGCTATCGCAGGCCATCCGAAGGTCCGCAACGGGTCGGCTATCGTCATCGGCTTGGCGCCCGGAAGCCGACGTTCGGCGATCTACCCGACAGCGGATGCTGCGAATGGCTGTGCAGGGCCGAAAGCGGACGCGGGCGTGCACTTCCTCTCCCCCCGAGCGAAGCGAAGAGCGGAGAGAGGGCAGGGAGAGGGGCGACGCAGGCCTCGCCGCTTGCACGATGGTTCAGCCGTGACCCACCATCGGCGCCATGGTGACCTCCAAGACGCTCAAGGACGCCGCGCCGCGAGATCGCGCGCGAGCCCTGCGGCGGGACGACACCGATGCCGAGGCTTGGCTTTGGAACGCACTGCGCGCCCGCCGCTTGGGCGGGTGGCGATGGCGGCGTCAGGTTCCCAAGGGGCCTTTCATCGTCGACTTCCTGTATGTCGAAGCGGGTCTCGTCGTCGTTGGACGGCGGCCAGCACTCGGAACAGGTCGCGTACGACGCGCGCCGGACCGCGTACCTTGGAGGGCTGGGGCTCCGGGTCATCCGGTTCTGGAACGCCGCTATCCTGACGAACCGCGAGGGCGTGTGCGACACCATCCTCGACGCGTGCGGCGGCGAGCATCCGTCGGTGGGTTCTGGCTGAACCTGGAGTGGCGGCGGCGCGTCCTGCGTCGCCCCTCTCCCTACCCTCTCCCCTCTCTTCCCCCGGCTCAAGGCCGGGGTCGGAGGGAGAGGAGGTGGGCTCAATGTCCGCAACGCGTCGAAAGCCCGCATTCCTATCGGGCCTAAAAGCGGACGAGCCCTTGGTGACGCTGGCCCAAGCCCAGCCAGCCGGCGCCCTACTTCAGCGGCGTCAGCTTCAGCGTTATGTCGGCGCGGCGGCGGACGGGGCGGACCTGGCCGTCGGCCGTCACGGCTCCGGCCTGGCCGACGGCGGTGAGGTCGAGTTCGGCGGCGGGGAGGCCGGCCTTCACCAAGGCCTCGCTGACCGAGGCGGCGCGGGCGCGGGAGAGGGCGAGGTTCGCGGCGGGGTCGCCGGCGGCGTCCGCGAGGCCCAGGATCCGCACGGACTCCACGTGGCAGCGCTTGGCCTGGGCCGCCTGGCTGGCGATCACGCGGCGCCCCTCGGGCGTCACGACCGCCTCGTCGGGCTCAAAATAGATCGGGATGGTCACGTCCTGGCAGCTCACCGGCGCGCGAACGACCGCGTCGCGGGTCTTGGGCGCCAGGGTCGCGCAACCCCCTAGGGTCCCGGCCACCACCAGCGCGGTCACGATCGCCGTCTTCATCTGCAGCCCTCCGGAAACTCAAATCGAAAACGGGCGGCCGAAGCATCTCCGGCCGCCCGCTGTCATACGCTGATCGGCTGCCCCGCGTCAGCGCGGCGAGCCATTTTCCCAGTAATAACGGCCCGTGCCGGAGTCGTAGTAGTAATAGCGGCCCGCGCGCTCATCGTAGTATTGGCGACGGTTCGGGGTGGCCGCGCCGCAGCCGCCGTCTTCCCGGCAGCCCTTCACAGCGCCCACGGTGCCGCCGACCGCGCCGCCGACCAGGGCGCCCGTGCCGACGCCGACGTCGCCCGAGACGGCGCCGATGGCGGCGCCCGCGAGCGCGCCCAGGGCGGCGCCGCCGGCGGCGTTACGTTCGGTGTTGCCGGTGGTGGTGCAGGCGCTGGCCAGAAGGCCGGCGCCGACGATGGCGATCAGGGGCTTAAGCATACGACTGACTCTCCTTTGGGCTCGCCGACGCTGGACCCGAGGGCGGACGCCGGTTCGATGTCTCGCGCCTCCAGCTCGCGGAGCCGCGGGACGCTCTGGAGCCGAAACGCCTCGCTCCCTGCGCAGTTCCGTCCGGAACCAAGGCCCTTCGGCGCCGTTGCCATCGGGAACATTCGATGGAGACCGATGCCGTGACCTCGTTTAGCGAGCGCGACGCCGAGCGCAGCGACCTTCGGCAGGCCTATGAACTGGGACGTCAGGACGCGCGCAAGCAGCGTCGTCGTCACCCGGTGCTGATGACGTTCCTGGTGATCGCGGCGGCGGTCGGCCTGGTGGTCATGGCGCTGGCGGCGGTGAACGGGTCGTTCAGCGTGGCGGGCGGCGTGGTGGATCAGAACCTTGCCACAGCGGCCGACCAGGCCGAACCTGTGGTGCGCGGCGCCGCCGACCAAGCGGGTCAGGCGGTGCGCGATGTCGCCACGACCGACGGGACGAAATAGCCTGACACAGACGGATATAGCCCCCGGGGCCCGCCCAACCTTCGGCAAGGTCGAGGTTGTCGCCAACGTCGCCTCGGGCAGCGTTGGCGTCGACGCGCCCGCGCAGATCGAAAAGCTGCTTGCCGAATTCGGGGTGACCGCGACGGTGCACGCTCCGCAGCCCGGCGAGCTGATGGCGTCGCTGAAGGCCGCCGTCAATGCGGCGCCGGACCTGCTCATCGTCCTGGCGGGCGACGGGACAGCGCGTGCGGCGGCCGAGCTTTGCGGTCCCGACGGGCCGATGATCGCGCCCCTGCCGGGCGGCACGATGAACATGCTGCCGCATGCCGTGTACGGGGTTCGGCCCTGGCCGGAGGCGCTCCGGCTCGCGCTGGAGACCGGCGAGCCGCGGGATCTGGGCGGCGGCTGCATCGACGGCAACCGGTTCCTGGTCGCCGCGATCCTGGGGTCGCCGGCGCTGCTGGCGCCGGTGCGTGAAGCCGCCCGTAGCGGGAAGATCGTGCTGGCGTTCCAACGCGCGCAGCGCGCGTTCACCCGCGCGTTCACCGGCCGCCTTCGCTATTCGCTGGACGGCGGACAGCGGGACAAGGCCGAGGCCCTCGTGCTGATGTGCCCCATGGCCTCCAAGGTCATGGCGGGCGACGAGGGCAAGCTGGAGGCGGCCGCGCTCGACCCGAAGGGCGCCACGGAAATCCTGCGGCTGGGCCTCAACGCCATCACCCGCGACTGGCGCGAGGATCCGTCGGTCGACGATCAGTTCTGCAAGGTCGCCCGGGTGTGGGCCGCGCAGGGCATACCCGCCATCCTCGACGGCGAAACCGTGAAGCTGCCCAGCCTCATCGACGTGCGCTACGACCCGAAGGTGTGCCGCGTCCTGGCCCTGCCGCGCGAGGCCGAGTGAAGGTTCGCTTCGCGCACCTCTCGGACATTCACTTCGGGGGGGAAAACAAGGACGCCGTCGCGGCGGCGGGCGAGCGGATTCGCGCCGGCGGCTTCGACCTGACCATCGTGTCCGGCGATCTGACGCGCTTCGCCGAGAAGGTCGAATTCGAGGCCGCCGTCGCGTGGCTGAACGAACTGCCGCAGCCGCAGCTGGTCACCCCGGGCAATCATGATGCGCCCTATCTCGCGTGGGCCGAGCGGGTCTTCACGCCGTTCCGCCGGTTCGAGCATTACCTGGGCCCGGCGCCGGCGCAGAGCTGGCGCCAGGGCGGTGTGGCGGTGCGCGGCATCAACCCCGCCCGCGGCGCGCAGCCGCGCATCAACTGGTCGAAGGGGCAGATCTCGCTGAAGCAGGCGCGGCGCGCGGCCAGCTGGTTCGAGCCGGAGGACCATCTGCGGATCGTCGTGGTCCACCACCCGTTGATCGAGATGCTGGGCGGTCCGATGACGGCGCGGGTCTGGGGCGGCGATCGCGCCGCGGATGTCTTCACCGAGGCCGGTGTGGATCTGGTGCTGTCGGGGCACATCCATGCGCCCTTCACCTGGCCCTATCCGCACGGCGACGGGCGAACCTATGCGGTCGGCGCCGGGACGCTGTCCATACGGGAGCGGGGTGTTCCGCCGGGCTATAACGAGGTCGAGGTCGAGGGCGGCTGCATTCGCGTCACCGCCCTCGCCTGGACCGGCTCGAAGTACGAGCCGTATCGAACCTGGGCGCTGGATCGGCGCCCGGACTGATCGGGCTACAGCGGGCCCGAGGCGCCGCGGCCGCGCACCAGGTGCATGACCAGCGAGACGACGAACAGGACCAGGAAAACGAAGAACAAAATCTTGGCGATACCTATCGCGGCGCCGGCCACCGTCGTGAAGCCAAGCACGCCCGCGATCAGGGCGACGACCAAGAAGGTCAGCGCGTAACCGAGCATTGTCACTCTCCATCGCAAGCCAAGCTGCCTGCGGCGGAGCAACGCCCCACGACGACGCGTGTTCCGCTACTTGGGTGGGCGCGGCGCGTTGTTGCCGGCGAAGAAGGCGCTGACCAGCGCCGTGACCATGGCCGGGTTGCGGATCATGACGGTGGCGGCGACCGCTGCGGCGCCCAAGGCCACGAGGGGACGCGCCTTGGCCATGGCGATCACGCTCTCGATCGGCGAGGCCGGCGGCGGCGGGGCGGCGAGCCCACGCTTCGGCGTCACCTTGCGGGTCGCAATCCAGGCCACGATCACGGCGATCAGCGCGAAGACCAACGCCACGACGGCCGCCGCGCCCGCGGGCCCGATGTAGACACGCGCCAGGGCGTAGAGCGCGAACGAGGCCGCGACCACGCACACGGCCGC
>JAIXTR010000055.1 GCA_027483845.1 Caulobacteraceae bacterium
CGCGGCGGTCCGCGCGAGCTATGGGCCTGTAGCTCAATGGTTAGAGCCGGCCGCTCATAACGGTCTGGTTGCAGGTTCGAGTCCTGCCGGGCCCACCAGCAGCGCGTTTCGACCGGTCCAGGAAAATCCGGTTAAATCCCGTTAACTTGTTGTTATGCATGCAAAATCGGGAATTGGCGAGCGGGTGCAGTTTCGTTCGGTTTCACCAGTGGAACGGGCGGACAAACGATCACTGCCGCCACCTATTTCCCCGCGGCAAGCGCAGCCGGCGGATCCACCATCACCGCCAACTTCGGGGCCACGGCGTTCCAGACTGTTGCCCCGATGGGCTTCCTTGCCTGGAGTACCCCTTAGGCCGGTCTATAGACCCAAAGCCATCTTTGCAGTCTTCGCGATTACACGTGCACTTCTTGGTGGGGAAAGAGCCGTAGGCTTGCAGGCGGGTGACGTACAGGGCTTCTCGGCTCACGACAGGGTGGCTGTGTACAGCGCGCTACAAATCCTCATTGTCCAGACCCGCGCCACACAGGCGTCGATTGTCGTGCTTCCTTCGGCAGACAAATACGAAATACTCCAATGGTAGGCCGTAACAGTCGTCCTGAATTCGGCACCGGCGGAAGTCCGTGAACTCTGCACCGAACGTATTCTCGATGTCATCAAAGTCGCGGAAGCGGCGGAATATTGTCCCCGCGAGCATACTCCACTTCGCTTCCGTGCGAAGCCTGATTAGGTCGTTCCCCAATTCATCAGCACCTTCAAGCGAAAAACAACTTGGCGCCGGAACGGAGCACACCAGATAGCCGCCGGGCTTTAAGATCCGGGCGTGTTCCTGCACATGTTGTCTAAAGTCACCTTCAGCGCCACTCATGTAGTATATAGAGTTCCACGAAAGCAGGTAGTCGAACATGTTGTCATCGTAAGGTAGTTGCCAATTTAGGCCTGGGCGAATGTCTGCCAAAATATGCTCTGCGTGATCAGCAAGTTTCGCTTTCGTAATCTCACAAATTCGCTCATTTAGCTCTGTGGCGAATAGTTCAAGACCAAGCTTGTGCAGCAGAACTAAGTTTCGACCGTCCCCACAACCAACATCGCATACCTTTGCGCCCTGATAGGCGTGAGGCATGTCGAGATTGGGATAGTGCGCGAGAAAGGTGCGGACGACGAATTCGTTAGGGAAGAGGTACGATTCCGTTAGGCTTTCATAGTATTTCTGCCAGGTATCGATGGTCTGTTGGGTATACGGCAGCATCTCGCTCTCTCCTTACCAATTCTCCTGACGCGAGAACGCGGAGAGTTCCAACTGGCAAACTGAGAACCTTATATCGCTTGGAGCGATGCCGGGGGAGTAGTCAGGTGACGTTTTTCTATCCAACTCTGTCCTCCTGCTGACATTCATGCGGGCGCCGCCTAGCGCCGCTGAGGGAAGCGCTCAAGTGGCTCTCAACGACGGGTCGGGTGTGCTGCGGCAACCGGAAGCGAGTGATGCAAGGCGCGCGGCGGTTGCGCAGCACCAAGCTTTGACGGAAGGGCTTGCGGAGAACGCCTGCCGCGGCCCGAGCCCGTGGGGGCCCTGGTCTCTCAGGCGACGGCCCTGACCTTGTCCTGCTGATCTGGCGTGGGGATGGTGGACGCGGGGCAGGTGGAGGCCATACCGCTCCAGACGATCGGCGCGGACGCGCCGACCAGATACGTGGTCGGCAACACGTCCTACGTCGTCATTCTCCCCGACGTTGGCCTGTCCCCAAATGGTCCTCACCGTTGGCGGCGTCGCCCTGAAGTGGGCCGGCAGGCACGCCCAATACGGCCACTTCGTCGATCACCGCTCGGACGCCGCCGTGCCTGGATACGAGAACGGAAAGCTCCGGCTGAAGGTCGACGCGTTTGAGATGCAGGACCTGGACGAAGTTCTTGGCTATCTGGCAAGCCAAGGTTACCAGACCGTGGTGACCGAGGACCTAACCTCCGCCGAGCAGGTGCGGCGGTTCCAGAGCGCCGCCTCGATCATGGCGTCTACCGGTTCGGCTCTGCAAACGTCATCTTCTCGCCGAAGGACGTCGGACTTTTCGTCCTCATCCAGACCAATGTGCATAACCATGCGGCTTTCAACAGCCGCGGCCGGGCCATGGGCTATGCGCCTCAGGTCATCTGCGGGCAGGCCGCTGGCGACCATGCCGAGCGTCACATCGACTACCTGATCCCGATCAAGGCCCTCGCTCCGGCCGTCGCGTAGTCGATAGCGTTGATCTGATAGGAAGGCGGTTGCGAGAGGGCCTCTCCTGATTGACCTACCTCGAAGCGGAGCTAAAAACTGACGCTTAAATGATCAGTCCGGCTCACCTGTCGCCTCGCGTGCGCCCAAAGGCCAGCATTCTGCTGATCACGTACAACCACGAGAAATACATCGCACAGGCGCTTGAAGGCGTGCTGATGCAAGAAACCGAGTACAGCTACGAAATCAACGTCGTGGATGACTGCTCGACCGATCGGACCCAGGAAATCATACTGGGCTACCAGGCGCGGTATCCGGACAGGATCAATACGTACTTCAACCGGAAGAACATCGGCACACTCTCGCCGCCGATGCAGAAGGTATGCTACGCGGGGTTCAAGACCCTTAAAGGCGAATACACCTGCATACTAGAGGGGGATGATTATTGGTCATCTCCGCATAAGTTGCAGAAACAGATTTCATTCCTGGATGCTAATCCCGAATTCGTCGCCTGCGCCCACAACACGGTGAAAATATACGAAGGGAATGCAAAGGAACCCCATCGATTCCTATATTGGGAACGAATGAATACTGTATATGATATAAAAGATTTCTCTGAAATGGCAGCATTTTTTCATACTTCGTCAGTGTTGTATAGAAACATATTCATGGGTGCCCCGCCGAGGGTATTTCGCAGCGGGTGGTCATGCGATATTTTTACTCTTCTTTCACATGTCCAGTACGGAAAGCTGCGTTATTTCGACGAAGATATGTCCGTGTATCGACAGCATGCTGGAGGTAGTTTCTCCAACTGGAGCGAGTTGAGGGGGCGCATATTCAACATCGAGGGGCTGCGTCGCTACGACCGTTGGCTAGGCTACCGGTATCTGAAAGGCTTCGCGTTCGCGCTTTACCGTCTAACCGTTACGCTGATCGGCGATGCGGACGCGGGACGGGTGGCCCCGCTGACGCGTGCGCAGCGCCGGAAGCTCAAGACAATCGCGGCCGTGTACGGCTGGATCTACGACCTCATCGATCGCCACCCGAAGCTGGACCCGGCGGTCTTCTGGTACCGGGAGCGGCCCAAGCCCTCCCAGCCGCGGCTGGAGCGGAAGATCCAGTGACTATAGTCGGCCCTCCTCTGCCATGTCGCGGACTAGGGACGAAACGCTACGGCGGAGCCCGTGTGCAGGGGTGGAGGGCGTGGGCGGCTGGCCTTAGGGCCGTGACAATCTCGCCGACTTAGGGCCGGGAGATCGCTCAGCGCCCCAGTAAAATCGACGGAACGGATCAAGCCTTTGCCGAGCCGTTGGTATCCCTGTTGGTATTTGACGCCCAATTCTGCCACCCGCCTTCGGAGTTCGAGTCCTGCCGGGCCCACCAGCAGCGCGTTTCGACCGGTCCCGGAAAATCCGGCTAAATCCCGTTAACTTGTTGTTATACATGCAAAACCGGGAATTTGAGAGCGGGTTCCGTTTCGCCGCGTCTGGGGTGTGGCGAACTCCCGACGCGGACTACGTCGGGACCACACCGGTGCGCGTTGCGTTCAATTCCCGGGCGACGACAGGGGAGTCGGTTCAGGTTTGATGGGTCAACAATGCCCAGAGCATGTGCCGCCGTCCGTGCGGTGACGGCGGAAAGGATCGTGGGCGGTTGCTTAACCCGCTAGCTGTCAACGCCGGGCCGCTGTCATCGACATTGCGTTGAGCGGCAGCGTCCTAGCGCGCGCCGTCTGCAGTCGACCCGCCACCCTGTTCTTCTTCGAGCAGCAGCGCGTTGGCGGCATTGGCCGAAAGTCGGACCTTGTCGCCTTCGATGTCCGCCACCAGACCGGCTGAGACGTAGTGGTGATGGTCTTTGTGTGCCCCGCTCTCCGCCTTCGTGAGCTTGATTCGATC
>JAIXTR010000511.1 GCA_027483845.1 Caulobacteraceae bacterium
AGGTAGCCGGTCTGGCGATTGGTGGAGACCCCGCCATCCACGTAGAGCAGGTCCTGCTTTGTCCCATCCGCCCGCAACGCAAAGCCAAGCAGACCGCGGTCGTCGGTCGTCCCCTCGCCCTCGCCCGGTTCGACCACCACGGCTCCGGCCCCATCGCCGAACAGCACGCAGGTGCCGCGGTCGGTCCAGTCCATCAGGCGGGTCATGGCCTCGGCGCCGATCACCAGGGCGCATTTGGACCGGTTACGCGCGACGAAGCCGTCGGCCACTGACAGGGCGTAGACGAAGCCGGAGCAGACCGCCTGAACATCGAAGGCGATGCCGATCGGGCAGCCCAGCTTGCGCTGGACGATCGTGGCCACTGCCGGAAAAGTCAGGTCGGGCGTGGTGGTCGCCACGATGATCAGATCGACCTCGTCCGGCGTCCGCCCGGCGGCGGCAAGGGCTCGCCTTGCAGCCTCGACGGCCAGATCCGAGACCGGCTGATCGTCGGCCGCCTGATGGCGCTGGCGGATCCCCGTCCGCTCGCGGATCCATTCGTCCGAGGTGTCGACCATCCGGGCCAGTTCGTCGTTGGTGACGATCCGGTCCGGCAGATAGCCGCCGACGCCGGTGACAACGCTACGCAGGACTTTTGGCAATTCAGGCGGCTCCGTCCGCGGGTGCGGCGTCCGCCGGCGCGAGGGCGGCGGGAAGCCGCCTCATATTCCGTTCGATCTCGGAGGCAAACCCGCTTCGCGCCACATCGGCGGCGTTGAGGATCGCTTTCGCAAAGTCGCGCGCGTCGGCGCCGCCGTGGCATTTCAGGACCAGGCCGTTCAGGCCCAGCAGCGGCGCCGCTGGCGGCGGGCTCATCTTGTCGCGGAAACGGCGAAGCGAGGGCCGGGCCAGCATCGCGCCGAGATTGCTCATCGGCCCGGACGTCAGCGCCTCACGGAGCTCGCTGTACATGAAGCGCGCCGCGCCCTCCATGGCCTTCAGGGCGACGTTCCCGGTGAAGCCGTCGGTGACGACCACCTGCACCGTTCCCGCCGTGATGTCGTCGCCTTCGACGAAGCCCTTGTAGTCCAGATCGATCGTGCCGAGGCGCAGGATGCGGTTGGCCTCGCGGACCTCCTCGTGACCCTTCATCTCTTCCGAGCCGACGTTCAGCAGCCCGACCGTGGGGCGCGCGCCGCCGTGGGCGGCCCGGTGATAGGCCTCGCCCATGATGGCGAACTCGACAAGGCGCGCGGCGTCGCAATCGACGTTCGCGCCGACGTCCAGGAAGGTGGTCAGTCCCTTGGCGTTGGGGATGCTCGTGACCAGCGCCGGGCGGTCCAGATCCGCGCTCATGCGCAGGATGAGCTTGGAGATCGCCATCAGGGCCCCGGTGTTGCCCGCCGACACCGCCACGCCCGCATGACCTTCGCGGATCGCTTCCACCGCGTGCCACATCGAGGTGCCCTTGCCTCGCCGCAGCGCCTGGGCCGGCTTTTCGTCCATGGCGATGACGCGTTCGGTGGGCCGGACCTCGACCCTGGCGGCCAAGGCCGGAAGCCGGGACATCTCCGCGCGGATGGCCGCTTCGTCGCCGTACAGAAGCAAGCGTGTATCGGCCGTCAGCGCCTTGAGCGCCAGGTCGCAGGCGGGAACGACCACGGACGGGCCATGGTCGCCGCCCATGGCGTCGATCGAAATCACCAGGGATTGGGTCAAATGAAGTGCTTTCGTCCCTCGGCGAACCGGATTCGCGGCGCGACCTTACTCCGCACCGCGGGCGACTGGAAACTAAGCCTTTGGCTCAGTGAGTTTCTTGAGCGCCGCGAAGGGTGACGTCTCCGCCTCGGGCGGCGAATAGTCGAAGGCGGCGCCCGGCCTGCGCGGGAACGGATCGATCTCCAGCGCCAGGTGCTCGAGCACATATCCCGACACATCGACGACATCGCGCTCGAGCATGTCGGGCGGGTCCGGCGCATCCAGCGGAAGGTCCTGTTCGCCGCCTTCGTCGGGGACGGCGTGCGGGCTGCCGTTCGGGACGGCGCGCACGTCGATCCGGCCCTCGAGCGTCTGCTCGAACGGATCAAGCGAGATGCCGCAGACCTGCTCGACGACGGCCTCGAAACGCCCGCTCAACTCGACCCCGTCCAGCCAAGGCTTGGCCGTCACGCTGGCGGTGAAGGCCGGGAGGCTGCGAAGGCCCAGCTCCGTGGCGATCGCGGCCCGCTGGGCCGCATCCGGCGACAGGGTCAGCCGCACGGGGCCGTGGGACAGTTCGTGCAGCTTCAAGGAAAGGGGCCAGGTCACATCCGCCCCCATGCCACGTTACCCGCAACGAGCGATTCCAGGGGCTGCGCCGCGAGCGCTGCGCGCTGGGACAGCAGATAGTCGGCCATCGGAAGGGCGAGAGCGGGATCCCGGTCGGCGTAGATCGTGCGCGCGACCAGCGCATGCAGCGCCGCGCGATCCGGCAGCGACGCCAAGGCGGTCTCATAGGATTGAACGCGGCCGTAGAACGCTTCACCCAGCTTCCGCATCCGCTTGCCCACGACCGTGTCGCCGACGCCCAGTTCGCGAAGCGCATTGTCCAGGCCGCTGAGATAGGTATCGAACAGCGCCTGTGCGATCTCGGCCGCCTGCGGCCCCTGCCCCTTCAATCGCTCGAGAAGCAGGTAGGTATGCAAGCTGTAGAGCTCGAACCGGCCTTCGACCGTG
>JAIXTR010000468.1 GCA_027483845.1 Caulobacteraceae bacterium
AGACGCCCGCCGCGCGGATCGAGTCGGTGAAGGCGTTCCATACGGTGTCGCGGACGGTGCGCCAGTGCGTGGCGCTGGAGGCGCGGCTGGCGCGGCAGCAGGCGCAGGACGTGCGCGAGGCCGGGCAGACGCCGACGGCGCCGCAAAAGCCCGGCGGCGTGGAGGTCTCCCGGCGCATCGTCGCCGTGCGCGACGCCATGACCCGGGTGATCTGGCACGAGGCCGAGGACAGCGACACCGCCAACTGGCTGCAAGAAGCGTTCGAGGAGGGCCTCCTCACGGGCTGCCGCAGCGACCATTTCTGCGCCGAGCCGCTGGACGACCACATCGCCCGCCTCTGCCTGGAGATGGGCCTGCCCGAAGAAGCCGCCCTCAACTGGCGCGACCTGCCCGAGCCGCCCGAGCGGCTCAAGCCAAGCTACGATGACGACGACGATGAGGCGGACGACCCGGAGGACGACGAGAGGGACGACGACGAGCCGGCGGCCTCGACGGGCCCGCTGCGCTCACCCCCGCCCGACGCCCCGCCGCCCGAGCCCCGAAGCTCGGCCTGAGCCCAGGCCTCAGTAGGGGCTCTTGGCGACCAGTTCGGCCTCGGCCGCGCACCGGGCGGCGTCCGGCGCGGGCGCGGTCTTGCGCACCGCCGCCACCTCGGCCTTCACGGCCTGCAGGTCCTTCTGGAATTCGGGGACGCCGTGCAGGGCCGCCACCATGATCGAGCCGTTGGCCCAGCCCATGTGGACGGCGCTCATGTTGTGCACGCCGCAGACCAGCCGGCTTTCGCCGAAGGCGCGGGCGCGGGCCATGATCGGCGTGGCGCGGTCGGGGGCGATCTCGGCCAGCAGCAGGCCGACGCTCCAGCCCCAGGTGTTGTGGCCCGACGGATAGTCCGGGCTCTTGGCCAGGGCGTCCGACTTGGCGATGCAGATATTCCCCTCGTCGATCAGATAGGGGCGCTGCCGCTTGTAGATGTCCTTGGGCAGGTTGGTGGTGCGGCTGGCGTCGCGGCCCACCCGGGCGAAGAAGCGATAGGTCTTGGGCGCGTTCTCGGGCGTCAGCTCGGCGCCCAGGGCGCAGCTCATGCCCTTGATGATGCCGAGGGAATTGTCGTCGGCCTTGGCCATGTCCCAGCGGGGCGTGCCCTCCAGCTTCCGCGTCTGCAGGAAGACGGTGCGATCGGCCTCGTAGCGGGTGGTCCCGGCGACGGGGGCGGGCGGCAGGATCTTGTAGGTGTCGATGGCGTCCGGCGCGAGATAGGGCTGGATCGCCGCCAGCGGCGCGGCCGGCGCTGGGGCCGGCGCGGCCGTGGTCCGGGTCGGCGGCTCAGCGGCCCCCAGCAGCCCGAGCGCGCAAACCGCCGCTCCGATCGCCTTGATCCGCATCGCCGTCTCTCCCAGGTCCCGCCGGCGCGCCGCGCCGACGGAGACGCTATTCGGGTCTTAGGCGTTGGCCGCCTGGGGTTGTTGCGCCGCCTTGGTCAGGGCCAGCGCGATCATCCGGTCCCAGCCCACCAGGCTGTGCATGTGGGCGTAGATCTGGCCCAGGGCGCCGTTGTCGCGCAGCTCGACGAACTTGGCCGCGGGCAGGGCGTTCAGCTTGTCTTCCGACACGCCGAAGTACTCGGCGATCTTCTGGGTCTCGCCCTGGGTGCCGTCCGGGTTGGCCGGGGTGAAGGTGGCTTCCTTGGTCTCGAACAGGTCCAGGTCCTTCAGGATCTGGACGAAGCTGACCGTGCGCTGGCGCTCGACTTCGAAGTTGTTGCAGAACTCGATGCAGTTCTTCGTGTACTCGGTCGGCTCGCCCTTCTCGTCGAAGAAGGCCATGTCATAGCCCTTGTCGACGATGAACTCGGCGTTGCGGTCGATGCACAGGACCATCTGGTTGTTCTGCTCGTCGTTGGCGAACACGAACGGATAGCGGCGCACATAGGCCGGGATGTAGATGCCGCTCTCGAACGTGCCGTCGTCCTTGACGAACATGTTCTCGCCGGCGTTCAGGCCCATCACCGCGATCGGCAGCTTCTCGTCGCCGACGAAGATGATCGGGCCGGTCACGGCGGCCAGCGGGAATTCGCCCACCGTCAGCGGGATGGCGTGGCCGACCTTGGCGAACTTGAACGGTCCGTCCATCCGCTTCACGCCGATCTTGCCGTGCAGTTCCTTCGCCAGCGGCTCGGGCTTGGAATAGAACAGCACGTTGCCGGAAAGCTGGCCGTTCGGCATTTGGGTCTCGGACATAACAAACCTTCGAAGTCGTGAGGCGGTGACGCCGGCGGCCGGGTCTCGCGCGCGAGGTCGCCTCCTCTAACCGATCCGGTTACCGGCGGCAAATGCGGCGGATGCCTTGCGCGCGCCGCCCTGACCCCGTTCAATCGGCCGCACAACAACAACGACGAACTTGGGGAACGCGCATGGCCATCTTCTACCCGGACATCCTGGACCAGGGCACGCAGCCCAAGACCTTCACCTACGGCGACAAGGACGTGATGCTCTACGCCCTGGGCGTGGGTCTTGGCGCCGACCCGATGAACGAGACCGAGCTGCCGTTCGTCTACGAAAAGGGCCTGAAGGTCGTGCCGACCGCGGCCACCGTCCTGGGCTACGGCCGGGGCGAACCGCTCCCCACCAAGCCCGGCCACCGGCCCAGCGCGCCCAACTTCCTGATGCTGGTCCACGGCGAACAGAAGGTGGAGCTGCACCGCCCGCTGCCGCCGTCCGGGACCTTCACCGCCGAGAGCCGCACCATCGGCGCCTTCGACAAGGGCAAGGACAAGGGCGCCGTGCTGGTCAGCGAGACCATCTGGCGCGACGACAAGGGCGAGAAGGTCGCCACCCTGACCGGCTCCAGCTTCTGCCGCGGCGACGGCGGCTTCGGCGGCCCCTCGGAGGGCGCGCCCGAACCGCACCCGGTCCCCGAGCGCAAGCCAGACCTCTCCGTGGACTTCGCCACCCGCGAGGACCAGGCCCTGATCTATCGCCTCAACGGCGACCGCAATCCGCTGCACTCCGACCCGGACGTGGCCAAGCGCGCCGGCTTCCCGCGACCCATCCTTCACGGCCTCTGCACCTACGGCATCACCTGCCGCGCCGTGCTCCAGGCGGTGGTCGACTACGACGCCGACCGCATCGCCAGCCACCAGGCGCGCTTCTCCGCCCCGGTCTTCCCGGGCGACGTCATCACCGTCGACCTCTGGGTCGATGGCCCGGTGATCTCGTTCGAGGCCCGGGTTAAGGAGCGCGGCGTCACCGTCATCAAGAACGGCAAGACCGTCCTTCGCAACTGAACGAGACCCAAGCGTTGATCCGACAGCTCCTCACCGCCGCGGCCGTCCTGGCCCTCTCCGCCTGCGCCGGCGCGTCTGCGCCCGGCAGGATGGCGGACGACGTCTCCATGGGACCGCGCGCGACGGACCTGGCAGGCTACCTGTCGGTCAATCCGCTGGACGGGACGCGGGTCCTGGGGCCGCCGCCGGCCCCGGACTCGCCCCACGGCCGCGCCGACCGCACCACCTTCGAGGAGACCCGCAAGCTGGAGGGCTCGCCCCGCTGGCGCACCGCCATCGTCGACAACGACCTGTGGGGCGGCGGGGCCCTCAAGCGCTTCTCCTGCGCCCTGGGCGTCGAGCTCGACGCGCGGTCCACGCCCGTGACGTGGAAGATCCTGCACCGGGTCGAGCTGGACGTCCGGACCGTCGGCACCCCGGCCAAGAACGCCTTCAACCGTCCCCGCCCGCTCATCGGCAACGACGCGCCGATCTGCGTCCCGCGCGAGGACTGGATGAAGACCAATTCGTCCTATCCGTCGGGCCATTCCACGACCACCTGGTCCTGGGGTCTGATCCTCACCGAGCTGGCGCCGGCCCGGGCCGATCCGCTGCTACAGGTGGGTCGCGAGGGCGGCGAGAGCCGGGTCATCTGCGGCGTCCACTATCCGTCCGACGTCGAGGCCGGCCGCACCCTGGGCGCCGCCCTGGTCGCCCGCCTGCACGCCGAACCCGCCTTCGCCGCCGACATGGCCGCCGCCAAGCGCGAAATCGCCGCCGCCAAGGCCAAGCCGACGGGGTGCGACGCCTAGGTCCGCTCGGCCACGAACACCACATGCCGCCGCAGCGGGTGGTCGGCCGCAAGCCCCGGGTGATCGAAATCCCGCGACGGGTCGTGCCGCATCCCGATCCGCCGCATCACGGCCTGCGAACGCAGGTTGCTCTCGGCGGTGAAGGCGATCAGTTCGTCGCGGTCCAGCTTGGCGAAGCCCCAGGCCAGCACCGCCGCCGCGCCCTCGGTGGCTAGGCCCGACCCTTGCGCCTCCGGCGCCAGCCGCCAGCCCAGCTCCACGGCGGGCGCCGGCGGCAGGTCGTCGCGCACCGGCTGCAGGCCGATCATCCCCACCAGCCGGCCGTCCGCCTTCCGCTCGGCGGCGAAGAAGCCGTAGCCGTGCGCCGCGATGTGGGCGTTGATCCGGTCGAGAGTCGCGTTCGACTGCTCCGCGCCGATCGGCCCGCCCAGCCAGTCGGACACGCGCGGGTCGCCATTGATCGCGGCGAAGGGCGCCCGATCCGCCTCGCGGAACGCCCGCAGGATGAGGCGCTCCGTCTCGATCACGCCGGTCGGGGCCCCGTCAGCGCGCCGTACAGATCGGTCCGTCGGTCGCGGAAGAAGCCCCAGGCGGCGCGGTGCGCGGTCAGGAAGTCCAGGTCGAAGGTCGCCTGCACGATCCCCTCGTCGTCGCGGCCCAGCTCGCTCACCAGGTCGCCCCGGTGGTTGGCGATGAAGCTGGAGCCATAGAACCGCTGGCCGCCGCCCGGATAACCGTCCCAGGGCTCCAGGCCCGTCCGGTTGGCGCCTACGACCGGGATCACGTTCGACACCGCATGCCCCTGCATCGCGCGGCGCCATGGCAGGGCCGTGTCCAGGCTCGGGTCGTGCGGCTCCGAGCCGATGGCGGTGGGATAGAGCAGCACCTCGGCGCCCATCAGGGTCATGGCGCGGGCGGCCTCCGGGTACCACTGGTCCCAGCAGATGCCGACGCCGATCCGGCCGAACCGCGTGTCCCAGACCTTGAAACCCGTGTCGCCCGGCCGGAAGTAGTACTTCTCCATATAGCCCGGCCCGTCCGGAATATGGCTCTTGCGGTAGAGGCCCATGAGCGAGCCGTCCGCGTCGACCATCACCAGGCTGTTGAAATAGTGCGGCCCCTCGCGCTCGAAGATCGAGATCGGCAGGACGACGCCCAGCTCTTTCGCCAGCGGCGCGAGGGCGGTGACGCACGGATGCTCACGCCACGGATGGGCGGTCGCGAACCAGCGCTCCTCCTGGGCGACGCAGAAGTAGGGGCCCTGGAACAGCTCGGACGGCAGGATCACCTGCGCCCCGCCGGCCGCGGCCTCGCGGATCAGCGCCTCGGTCTTGGCGATGTTGGCCGCCAGATCCTCGCCGTACGAGGTCTGCAAGGCGGCGACAGTGATCTCACGCGACATCAGGCCGGCTCCTGCTGGGTGATGCAGTGGAAGGATCCGCCCCCGGTCAGGATGGCGGTGGACGGCAGGCCGATCACCTCGCGGTCGGGGAATACCTCCTTCAGCGCGCCGACGGCGAACTGGCCGGGCTGGTCGGCATAGATCGGCACGATGACCGCCTTGTTGGCGATCAGGAAGTTCATGTGGCTGGCCGGGACCGGCCGCTTGTCCTCGCCCTCGATCCAGCCGGGGGAGGG
>JAIXTR010000619.1 GCA_027483845.1 Caulobacteraceae bacterium
CAGAGCCGCTTTCCCCCGAGCTGTAATTGCCGAACAGGATGGCCGCGTCGTTGGAATAGGCGCCTTCGCCCTCCGAGCCGATCCCCACCCGGACGAACTTGATGTTCGCCACGTCGGCCCAGGCCTGCAGGGCTTGTTCGACCTGATAGATCTGCTGCGCGTTGAAGCGCTGGAACCCCGCCGTATCGCCCGGCATGTTCGCAGGCTCGGTCGACCGGAAGGCGTAGGTGACGGTGAAGGCCCGGCCCGCGACGCCGCCCCAGCCCGGCGCGGGCGCCATGGTCTGGGCGTCGAAGCCGGTGAGCTGCAGCGCCGCGCGGTCGATCGTGAAGCTATCCTTGCCGTTGACCGAGGTCCCGGCGCGCTGGTCGGCGTTCAGGTAGGACTGTCCTGTGGCGTCGCCGCCGGTCTCGACGACCTGAGCCTGGCCGGTGCAGACCGCACAGGCGCACCGCGCGACCGTCTCAGGCGCATTGTAGACGCGAGACGCCAGCGCGGCGGACGATGGCTCGGCGCTCTCGGCCAGGGTGGGATCGGCGTCTGACAGCATTGCAGCGACCACCACAACCCACCCCCGTTACCAAGCGTCTAAGGCTTTAGGTAAACCACCGAACCACGGCCCGACCGTACCAGATTAGGCTGCGGCCGAGATGTACGGAAGCTGAACGCACCGCGACATCTGCGCCGAGCGACGCCTAGGCGAGCGGCTGGCGCCCGACGATGCGCAGGCCATAGCCGGCCGAACCCGGCAGGACCGTTTGCGACGAGGTCAGGAGCGTCATGTCACGCACGCCGAGGTCCAGCAGGATCTGGGCGCCGATGCCGTAGTCGCGCAGGACGTTGTCGCTGTGGTCCGCCTGCGACTGGCCGTAGCGTTCGCTCAGCCAATGCGGATTGCTGTCGCGGATGAACACGGCGACGGCGGCGCCGTCATAGGCTTCCATCGCTTTCAGGGCTTTCGGCACATAGTCCTGGCGGGCTTCCACGGCGCCCAGCATGTCGGTGGCCAGGTCGACGCGGTGCATGCGCACCAAGGTCGGCTTCTCGGGTTCGATCCGGCCCTTGGTGAGCACCACGTGCTCGGTCTGGTCGATCGAGTTGCGGTAGATCACCATGCGGAACTTGCCGCCGAACGTGGAATTGAACGGCGTCTCCAGCACCCGTTCCACCTGTCGCTCGGTCCGGCGGCGGTAGGCGATCAGGTCGGCGATCGTGCCGATCTTCAAGCCGTGGAGCTGGGCGAACGCCACCAGGTCGGGGAGGCGGGCCATCGACCCGTCGTCCTTCATGATCTCGCAGATCACGCCGGCGGGGTTCAGCCCCGCCATGCGGCTGATGTCCACCGCAGCCTCGGTGTGGCCGGCGCGGACCAGGACCCCGCCGTCGCGCGCCACCAGCGGGAACACGTGTCCCGGCGAGACCACGTCCTCGACACCCTTGGTGGGATCGACGGCCACGGCGATGGTGTGCGCCCGATCATGGGCGGAGATGCCGGTGGTCACGCCCTCCCGCGCCTCGATCGAGACGGTGAACGCGGTGCCGTGGCCCGACTGGTTGTCGGTCGCCATCGGGGGCAGGCGAAGCTGTCGCGCCCTTTCGGCGGTGATGGACAGGCAGATCAAGCCGCGGGCGTGCTTGGCCATGAAGTTGATCTGGTCCGGGGTCGCGAACTGCGCCGGGATGATCACATCCCCCTCGTTCTCGCGATCCTCGGCGTCGACCAGGATGTAGGGCCGCCCGTTGCGGGCGTCCTCGATGATGTCCTCGATGGGGCTGATGGCGCCCGCGACGGAGTCGGCGTCCGGCTTGTCGCCGGGGGGAACCAGATAGGGGCGCTTCATCGGCGTGCTTTCATCTGAGCGAACTCCACGACCTGCTCGGCCACGGTATCGAGTTGCCAGGCATCCTTTTCATTCCGGCAGGCGCCCGTTTCGTCGAAGATATCGCCACCGGCGTTCAGGGCGGCGCCGTACGGTGTCGGCCAGCCCCGCAACGCATGTATGATCGACCGCAGCGCCATCAAGGTCGTGCCCCCCGCCTGCGCACCGGCCGCCGTGATGATCGTGCCCACGGGCTTGGCGGTCAGGTAAGGCTGGTCGTCCTTCGAGGTCAGCTCCAGGGTGTCGAGGGCGTTCTTGATCACGCCGGAGATCGAGCCGTGGTAGCCGGGGCTGGCCACGATCACGCCGTCCGCCGCTCGGATCGCCTCCGCCAGGGCGAGCTGGGCCGGGGTCGCGTCGGACGGCCGCGGATCGAAGATCGGGAGCGTGCCCAGGAACTCGCCCCCCAACAGATGCGTCTCGGCCCCGAGCGCCTCGGCGCGTCGCAGCGCGCAGATCAGCGCTTTTTCGGTCGATGAGCCCGCACGGATTGTTCCGCCCAGGCCGAGGATCAGGGGTCGGCCACCAGTCATGCTGGACCTCTAGGACGGCCAAGCCGCCTGCGCCACCCCGAAGGCGGCCGACGCTCTGTTCGGTCGCAGATCAGCCCTGCACCGGCTCCTTGACGAACACCTTCTTCAGCTCGCTCTTCATGATCTTTCCGTTCGCGTTGCGCGGCAGGGTCTCGGGCCAGAAGATGATCTTCACCGGGACCTTGAAGTTGGCCAGCCGCTCGCGGACGAACTGACGCAGTTCCGATTCGGTGGCCGCGCCGCCAGGCTTGAGGTGGACCACCGCTCCGGGCTCCTCACCCAGGGTCTTGTGCGGGATGCCGACCAGCGCGGCGTCCATGACGTCCGGGTGGTCGTAGAGGACGTTCTCGACCTCCACGCAGTAGATGTTCTCGCCGCCGCGGATCAGCATGTCCTTGGCCCGGTCGATAATGAACAGGAAGCCCTCGTCGTCGATCCGCGCGAGGTCGCCGGTGCGCAGCCAGCCATCCTGGAAGGTCTCGGCCGTCGCCTCGGGCTTGTTCCAGTAGAGCTTCACCACCTGCGGCCCCTTGCACCAGAGCTCGCCCACGGCGCCGACCGGCAGGACGGTCTTGCCATCCGCGGGGTCGCGGATCTGCATCTCGCCCACCGGCGCGGCGGGGCCGGCGCTATCGGGCCGGTTCTCGTAGTCGCGGCCCAAGTGCGAGGTGAAGGTCGCGGTCGTCTCGGTCATGCCCCAGCCGTTCCCGGGCTGGGAGCCCGGGAAGATCTCGGCGATCTTGCGCACCAACTCGGGCGCGGAGGGGGCCCCGCCGTAGGTCACCGCCATCAGGGACGACAGGTCGTACTTGGACCGCGCCGGGTGCTCGATCAGCTGCCAGGCGATGGTCGGCACGCCGCCGGTGGCGCTGACCTTCTCACGCTCGATCAGGCGCATGGCCGGCTCGGCGTCCCAGCGCCGCATCAGCACGATCTTGCCGCCCGAGTTCATCGTCGGCCCCAGGGTCGCGGAGAGACCGGTGGCATGGAACATCGGCACGACCAGCAGCACGCACCGCTGTGGCGCTTTTGTCGGGTCCAGTTCCGGCAGCGGCTCGCCCGCGCGCAGGAAGTTCCGCGCCGCCGCGATGCCGCCCGCGCCGATGTTGGAGGTCATGTTGCGGTGTGTGCCCAGCGCGCCCTTCGGTTTGCCCGTCGTGCCGGAGGTGTAGAGGATCGTCGCGTCGTCCTCGGGCTCCAGCGGAACGTCGGGCAGAGCTAGGTCCGGCAGGTCGGACCAGCTGTTGACCTCGCCGATCACCGACTCCAGCCGCTCGGTCTTGGCCGGCAGGCCCTCGGCCGCGTGGCGGGTGACATAGACCTTCTCGAGGTCGGGGAGCTTGGCGAGGAATTCCTCCACCCGGTCCAGGCGCTCGTCGTCGACGAAGGCCACCTTGGTCCCGGAGTCGGCCAGGCCGTACTCCAGCTCCGCGCCCGTCCACCAGGCATTCAAGGGCGTGACGATCGCCCCACAGAGCACGCCGGCCCAGAAAGCCACCGGCCACTCCGGCAGGTTGCGCATGATGACCGCGACCCGGTCGCCCTGTCGCACGCCGTCGGCCTGGAGCCGGTGGGCGAGGGTCACCGTCGCCCGGGCGAAGCTGTCGTAGGTGGCGCGGTCGTCCTCGTAGACCAGGAATTCCCGCTCGGCGAAGCGGCGACCGTTGAGGAAGACGTCGCGCAGGGTGGGCGGCGCGCTCTTCCAGATGCGTGTGGGCACGCCCCGTATCACCGTCTCCTCGATCTCGAACGGGGAGCCCGGTCCGGTCAGTTTGGCGTGGGCTTCGGCGATCGACATCACGGGCCAGGTGTCAGACATAAGCTCAACCTCAACAAAAGGACGCGGTCCGGCGCGGCCGACTCTAGTGCACGGTCGGGAATTTGCAGCGGCCCAGATTCGTCCGTCGTGCTTGCG
>JAIXTR010000554.1 GCA_027483845.1 Caulobacteraceae bacterium
CACCCTCGCGGGCTGCTTCGGCTTCTCCGGCGACGACGTCGAAAAGCCCTGCCGCGTCCTCTCCGGCGGCGAAAAGGCCCGCTTGGTGATGGCCAAGATGCTGTTCGACCCGCCCAACCTGCTGGTGCTCGACGAGCCGACCAACCACCTCGACATGGTGACGAAACAGATGCTGGTCGCCGCCCTGGCGGACTTCGAAGGCACCATGCTGTTCGTCAGCCACGACCGCCACTTCCTGGCGGCCCTCTCCAACCGCGTGCTGGAACTGACCCCCGAAGGCGTCCACCAGTACGGCGGCGGCTACTCCGAATACGTCGCCCGCACCGGCCAGGAAGCCCCGGGGCTGCACCCGGGCGGGTAGGGGCTGCGGCGACGACGGCCGGACCACCGTCCGGCTTGGCGCCGAGGATCAGCCGAACCTCGACGCGGGCGAAACCTCCGATGGCGGGCGTCGCCTCGCGCGCATCACGTGCGGGCCGGCGCCGGCGGGATCGGCCGTCGGCGCGCCAAGGAAGCGGGCGGTGATCGCAGCGCGATCCAGGTCTTCCAGCTCATCGAAACCGAGATCCCCCAGATCTCTCGCAAGGTCCTGCGGATTGAAATGGCTCAGCCAGGGCTCTCCGCGCGCCGCGGCCCAGGACGCCAGCGTCACCATCTCCGCGCGGCGTTCCTCGGAATAGTTCTCGAGCGGCTCGCTGTAATCGAACACAACCTCGGACTCCGGGATGCTCGCGATGTAGCGCAACGTGGCGCGGATCGCGGCCGGCTGCAGGTACGGCACGACACCCAGCCAGAGAAAGAACGCAGGCCGGTCTGGCTCGAACCCGGCCTTCAGCAGGCCGCCGCCCAGGTCTTCGTTCTCGAGATCGATCGCCGCGAACGTTGCGGACGCTGGCGCAGAGAGCCCCACCTCCGCGATCCGCCGCAGCTTCCAGGCCTGCGTCGCCGGGTGATCGACCTCGAACACCCGCAGTCCATGCGCCCCATGGGGATCGCGAAGAGACAGGGTGTCGAGGCCGGCCCCCAACACGACCGCTTGGCGCACACCCCGACGCACCGCCACCGCCAGGGCGTCCTCGGCCACACGACTTCTCGCCGCCATGAACATCCTGGTGAATGTCTGGGACGGGTCCGCCGTCAGGCCCAGATGATCGCGCCAGCCTCGGCGCCCAGGATGGTGCGGGCGAATGGATCGCTGAAAATGGCGCCGCCGTCCAAATCCTGGTGAGCGGCGCGGTAGCCGGCCGCCCCCAGCGCGGTCTGACTCGGCTTTCGTTCTTCCATGGAACCCCCCTCTGTTTCACGCGTCAGGGCGTCCGTGGAAACTGTGTAAATTACTGATTTAGTTCAACTCTTGACCTAAACTACTTTTTCTGTACATTGTTTGTCATAGGGCGCTACGGCCTCGCCGCAGACCCAGCGCCCAGCGCCACCATCACCTCGTCCGCATGTTCGCCCAGCCTGCGCCGGCGTCGCACCAAAGCGGCTGTGGGGCTGAGCAGAGCCGTTCAATCCATGGACGCGTTGGTCCTGAGATTGATCTACATCGACCCCTTACGGACGTTGACGCGACACCGCATGTTCGCGATACGTTCTTTACCTCCCCCGCGAAGCGGCGGGAGGTAACGGCCCACCATCCCCACGTCAAAACCGGACGCACCCTACCCACCTAAACCTTGCCTTCCGGACCGCGTTATGTTCCCTTTTTGTTCATGTCCACGCCGCCCGACATGGCCGACCGCCACGCCCGCGTCCTGGCTCGTCTGACCGAGATGGGCCTCGCGTTGGCGGAGCAGGAGTTCGCCGATGCGCAGGCGGCCGAGACGCCGGCCGCGCGGATCGAGGCGGTGAAGGCGTTCCACATGATCTCCCGGTCGGTGCGCCAGTGCGTGGCGCTGGAGGCGCGGCTGGCCCGCCAGCAGGCGCAGGACGCCCGCGAGATCGAACGGGCGAAGGCGGCGGCCCCGCCGAAGAAGCCCAGCGGCGTGCAGGTCACCCGCCGGATCCGCGACGTGCGCGAGGCGGTCACCCGGGTGATCTGGCACGAGACCGAGGACGAGATCTACGCGGCGTGGCTTGAGGAACAGCTGGGCCTGGAGCTGGCCGGCGCCATCCAGCACGACAGCTTCTGCGCCGAGCCCCTCGACGACCACATCGTCCGGCTCTGTCTGGAGATGGGCCTCTCCGAAGACGCCGCCCTGAACTGGCGCGACCTCCCCGACCCCGACGACCCTGGCGAGGACGACGATGCGGATGCCGAGCATCCAGGCGTCCCCGCGCCCGCCGACTCGAGCTGACCCAATCTCTCTTTGATCGTCTTGGCCCGGCTTGTCCGGGCCACCCATGATCTCCGCGCAAGATCACATCGCACGGCCCCGGCGCGCCCCGCCGACACACGGCTGCGATCTTGGGTCGCCCGGACAAGCCGGGCGATGACGAGCACGTGGGGATGGCGCGTCGGCGTCCTATCGACCCAAACCCCAACGCCGCCGGGCGCTACCCCTCGCCGCCCAGCTCCGCCATCACCTCGTCGGTGTGCTCGCCCAGCTTGGGTGGGTGGCGGCGGATGTTGGACGGCGTCTTGGCGAACTTCACCGGCGGCTTCATCAGCCGGTAGGCCCCGAGGTCCGGATGCTCGTACCCCTCGAAAAAGCCCACGGCGCTCAGGTGTGGGTCGTCCGGCAGCTCGTCCAGGGTGTTGGTCTTCACCACCGGGATCGACAGGGGCTTCAGGATATCCAGCCACTCCTGGGTGGTCTTGGTCGCCGCCGCCTGTTCGATCATGCCGTACAGGTCCTGGATGTGCTTGGCCCGCGTCCCATAGTCGGCGAACCGGGGGTCGGACTGGATCAGGTCGCCGTAGCCCGCGGCCTGGAAGAACAGGTCCCACTGCTTGTCGGTGTAAGGCAGCAGGCCGATGTAGCCGTCCTTGGTCTTGTACGGCTTGCGGTTGGGGTTGATCACCC
>JAIXTR010000184.1 GCA_027483845.1 Caulobacteraceae bacterium
GCGGCCAAGGCGCAGGCGGCGCTGCGGGCGGGCCTGGAGCCGATCGTCTGCGTGGGCGAGACGCTGGCGCAGCGCGAGGCGGGCGAGGCGCTGGCCGTGGTGACCGGGCAGGTGAGGGGGTCACTTCCCGCCGAGCTGGCCGGCAAGGCCTATGCGGTGGCTTATGAGCCTGTGTGGGCCATCGGCACCGGCCTGACGCCGACGACGCCTGAAATCGAGGAGGTCCATCGGGCGATCCGCGCCACGCTGGTCGAGATGTTCGGCGACGCCGGCCGCGCGATGCCGATCCTGTATGGCGGCTCGGTGAAGCCCTCGAACGCCGCCGAGATCCTGCACGCCGACGAGGTCGGGGGCGCCCTGGTGGGCGGCGCGTCGCTGAAGGCCGACGATTTCCTGGGCATCATCGCGGCGGTCTAGGCGCTGGGTCCCTTCAACTCGACCACATTGCCCTCAGGGTCGCGGATGTAGAGGGAGAAGCCGTCGCCATCGGCGCCGTAGCGGTCGCCCTCTTCGATCACCGGCACATCGTGCGTGGCCAGATGAGCGCGGATCGCGGCCTCATCGAAGGGGCGAACCTGAAGGGCGAGGTGATCGAGGTTGCGGCCGGTCGCGGCGGGGCCATCGCCGCCCTTGCGGCCGAGCGGTCCGTCCAGCGTGATCAGATCGATCATCTGCGAGCCCGCGCGGACATGGGTCAGACCCAGCACCTCGGTATAGAAGGCCAGCATTCGGGTCTTGTCGGCGATCCGCAGGACGATGTGGTCGAAACCCTGGACGACGATCGGATTTGTCATCCCGCTAATCTAGGCATTTTCGCGGGGCGGCTGAAGCGGTGCGCCCACTACGCCTTTGCAGGGCCGGTGCGACGCACTAGCTATGGCGTTGCGGCGGACGTGGTGATAGAGCGCCCGCTTCATTTCGGCGGGGTGTGACCCGTTCGCACCGGAAAGACGCAAGATGCTGTTGAACCTGCTGCTGGTGATCGAAGTCATCGTCGCCTTCTTCCTCGTGGTCGTGGTGCTGCTGCAGCGCTCCGAGGGCGGCGGCCTGGTCAGCGGCGGCACCAACTCGCTGGTGTCGGTGCGCGGCGCCGGCGATCTGATGACGCGGATCACCTGGATCCTGGGCAGCATCTTCTTCATCCTGGGCCTGCTGCTGACGATCGTGGCCGGTCGCGAACGCGGGGCCGCCTCCGTCGTCGACCGGATGAAGGTCAACGCGGTCAATCCGGCCGATCTCCAGCGCGAGTCGCAGCCGCCGGCCGGCACCGCCCAGCCGGGCCCCGCGGGCAGTGCGCCGACGCCGCTGCAAGCGCCGACGCCCACCATCAACAATCCGTTCGGCACGCCGGTCGCCCCCGCGGCCGCGCCGGCTCCGGCCCCCGCCGCCCCTGCGACCAAGTAACCGTGGATAGACGCACATCCGGCCGCCGAAGCGTGGCCGAATCACAGCTACTTTGAACGCCCATGGCCCGGTACATTTTCATCACCGGCGGCGTGGTCTCCTCTCTTGGTAAGGGTCTCGCGTCCGCCGCGCTCGGCGCGCTCTTGCAGGCGCGAGGCTACAAGGTCCGCCTTCGTAAGCTCGACCCGTATCTCAACGTAGATCCGGGGACGATGAGCCCGACTCAGCACGGCGAGGTGTTCGTCACCGACGACGGCGCCGAGACCGATCTGGACCTGGGCCACTACGAGCGGTTCACGGGCGTCAACGCGACCCGCGCCGACAACATCACCACCGGCCAGATCTATAAGACCATCATCGAGAAGGAGCGGCGCGGGGACTACCTCGGCGCCACCGTCCAGGTGATTCCGCACGTCACCGGCGAGATCAAGGACTTCGTCCTGAGCGATCCGGGCGAGGGGGTCGATTTCGTGCTGGTTGAGGTGGGCGGCACGGTGGGCGACATCGAGGGCCTGCCGTTCTTCGAGGCCATCCGCCAGCTGGGGCAAGAACTGCCCCGCGGGCATGCCTGCTTCATCCACCTGACCCTGCTGCCGTACATCAAGACGGCCGGCGAGATGAAGACCAAGCCGACCCAGCACTCTGTGAAGGAACTGCGGTCGATCGGGATCCAGCCGGACATCCTGCTGTGCCGCTGCGAGATGGAAATCCCGGAGAGCGAGCGGCGGAAGCTGGGCCTGTTCTGCAACGTCCGTCCCAGCGCCGTGATCCAGGCGATGGACAGCGAGAACATCTACGCCGTGCCGCTGGACTATCACCGCCAGGGGCTGGACGCCGAGGTGTTGGACGTGTTCGGCCTGACCGACAGCGCGCCGAAGCCGGACCTCAGGCGGTGGGAGGAGATCTCCCACACGCTCAGCCATCCGGACGGCGAGGTGAACATCGCCATCGTCGGCAAGTACACGGCGCTGACCGACGCCTACAAATCCCTGATCGAGGCGCTGATCCACGGTGGCGTCGCCAACAACGTCCGGGTCAAGTTCGACTGGATCGAGGGCGAGGTCTTCGAGCGCGAAGAGGCGATGATCAGCGAGCGGCTGACCAACGTCCACGGCGTCCTGGTGCCCGGCGCGTTCGGCGAACGCGGCTCCGAGGGGATGATCCAGTCGGTGCGCTTCGCGCGCGAGCACGACATTCCCTACTTCGGGATCTGCTTCGGCATGCAGATGGCCATGATCGAAGCCGCGCGGAACCTGGCGGGGATCAAGCAGGCCTCGTCCACGGAATTCGGCCCGACGTCCGAGCCCATCGTCGGGCTCATGACCGAGTGGGTGCGCGGCAACGCCAAGGAAATCCGCGGGGAGGGCGACAACCTCGGCGGCACCATGCGCTGCGGGGCCTACGAGGCCGTCCTGACGCCGGGAAGCCGGGTGGCGGAGATCTATGGCAGCTCGACGATTTCGGAGCGCCACCGCCACCGCTACGAGGTGAACATCGCCTATCGCGATGCGATCGAGCAGACGGGCCTGACGTTCTCCGGCCTGTCGCCGGACGGCGTGCTGCCCGAGCTTTGCGAGCGCGCGGACCACCCGTGGTTTGTGGGCGTGCAGTTTCACCCGGAACTGAAGAGCCGGCCCTTCGACCCGCACCCGCTGTTCGCCAGCTTCATCGCCGCGGCGCGCAACCGCAGCCGGTTGGTCTAGGCCTGCGGGTCGGCGCAGCCCTCTCCGGCGTCAGATGAAGAACATCACCCATAGGGCGATGAGGATGCCGTTCGAGACGGCGTAGGCGGTCAGCCGATGGATCACGTTGTTGTAGCCGACGTGGATCAGCGAATGGATCGCGCGTACGGCCACATAGGCCCACGCCAGGATCAGAGCCGTACCGTCGACGCGCCCGGCCACCGCATACATCAGACCCGCCACGTAGAAGAGCATCGGCAGCTCGAGCAGGTTCATGAGATTGCGGTTCGTCACCGCGACATGCGGCGGGACGCGCGGCGATTCGCCGAACTTGAAGTCGTCAGCCGTCACCTCTCGGGCTGCGACGGCGCGAAATCGGGTGAGCGGTATCAATCCCAGGACAAGAAAGGTGAGAAGCGCCATCGCGCCCATTGGCGCAAAGATCAATTCTTGCGGCATGTTGGCCCCCCTGGCGGTCCGCTGACGGCGTAAGCTAACGCAGGCCGCTTGATCGCGCGCAGGGTTTCATGCATAAGCCCCCGCTCACGCAGGCGGCCTACCCGGCCGCCGCAATCATTTTCCACGCCGGCGAGATACTCCGATGGCTGTTCCTAAACGCAAAACTTCGCCGTCGCGGCGTAACATGCGTCGTTCGCACCACGCGCTCGGCCCGAACTCGTTCCACGAGGACAAGGAGACGGGCGAGCTGAAGCGTCCGCACCATGTCGATCTGAAGACCGGCATGTACAAGGGCCGCCAGGTCCTGACGCCGAAGGAAGACTAAGCCTTCCGAACGCGCGTTACAGCGTGTTCCAGACGCCGGCCGAGAGGCCGGCGTTTTGCGTTTCCGCGCCGTCGCGCATTGTCACGAGGCCGCAACGCCCGCCTGGGATGAAGGCGGATGGTTCTGGAGTTCGCATGACGCTGTCCCGTCGCCACCTGCTGTCCGCCGCCGCCACCGGCGCGGCCTTCGTGGGCTTCTCTCGCTTCGCCGCCGCGCAGGCCAGCGCAGGCGCGGGCGCCGGGTATGTGAACCAGGTGGAGGGCTATGGCCCGCTCGTGCCCGACCCCAGCGGCCTGTTCGACCTTCCGGCCGGCTTTTCCTACACCGTCGTGCAGAGCGCCGGCGACCTGATGAGCGACGGCCTGCGGACTCCGCACAAGCTGGACGGCATGGGCTGCTTCGCGCTGGACCGAGACCGGGTGATCCTGGTGCGTAACCAGGAGCTAAAGCCCACCGAGCTGGAGCTTGGGCCCTATGGCAAGGACGACGCCCTGCGCCGCCTTGTGGATCCGGGCCGGGTCTACGATCGGAACCAGGACGGCCAGGCGCTCAGCGGCGGTACGACGACCCTGGTCTACAACCTTAAGTCCCGCCAGCTCGAACGGTCCCACCTGAGCCTCGCCGGGAGCAGCACCAACTGCGCGGGCGGGATCACGCCCTGGGGCTCCTGGCTGACCTGCGAGGAGATCGTTCGCTCGGCGGGCCCGCATGCGGATGGCCAGACCCTGGGGCAGTCGCACGGTTGGGTGTTCGAGGTGCCGAGCCGCGGCGAAGGGCTGGCCGAGCCGATCCCGCTGCGCGCCATGGGGCGGTTCAAGCACGAAGCCGTCTGCATCGATCCGCGCACCGGGATCGCCTACATGACCGAGGACGAGACTGACGGCCGGGGCCTGTTCTACCGGTTCCTGCCCAACGACCGCCGCAACTTGGCGAAGGGCGGGCGGCTGCAGGCCCTTGGGTTCAAGGACGGCGACGACAGCCGCAACTGGAGCGACGCCAGCTGGGCGCCCGGCGACTGGCGTGACGCCGTCTGGATCGACCTGGACGCCGTGGACAATCCGGACGCGGATCTGCGCGACCGGGGCCATGCCAAGGGCGGGGCCTGGTTCGCGCGGGGCGAGGGGATCCACTTCGGCAAGGGCGAGGTCTATTTCACCTGCACCAGCGGCGGCCCGCGGCGTCTGGGCCAGATCCTGCGCTACACGCCCAGCCGCTTCGAGGGCGACGCCCGGGAAGCCGGTGAGCCTGGCAAGCTGCAGCTGTTCCTCGAGTCCACCGACAACCGGGTCATGTCGATGTGCGACAACCTGGCGGTCGCGCCGTGGGGTCACCTGATGGTCTGCGAGGACAAGGTGGAGCCCTTGGGCGTGAACTTCCTGCGGGGGGTGACGCCGCAGGGCGAGGTCTACGCCATGGGCAAGCTGGTCCGCAGCCTGGGCGACGGGGCGTTCCCGACCACGGAGCTGGCCGGGGTCTGCTTCTCCCCCGACGGGACCACGATGTTCGTCAACGCCTACGCGCCGGGCAAGACCCTGGCGATCACCGGGCCCTGGGGCCGCCTGCGGACCTGAGGACTACTGGTTTCGTCCGCGGGCTTGCACGGCCGCGCGGCGAGCGGCGACCATCTCAGGCGTGACCACCCGGTTGTGGACGACGGAGCGTTCGTGCTCCAGCCGCAGGCCCTCGCCCATGGACAGGTCGTAGCCGTCGTCGATCATCGACTTGTAGGTCATCAGCATGTCGGCATCGATGTCCGCCATCTGGGCCGCCAGCTGCAGGGCGGCGGGCATCAACTCCTCGGGCGCCACCACGCGATTGACCAGGCCCCACTCGTAGGCCTTCGCCGCGTCGAGGAAGTTGCCCGTGAGCGACAGCTCCTTTGCGCGATAGGGGCCGATACAGCGGCTGAGCTTCTGCGAGAGGCCCCAGCCGGGCGTGATGCCGACGCGGGCATGGGTGTCGGCGAACCGGGCGTTGGTCGAGCACAACAGCACGTCGCAGGCCAGGGCGACCTCGAAGCCGCCGGTGATGGCCACGCCGTTGATGGCCCCGATGATCGGCTTGCGGCAGGTGAGCACGGCCTGGGCCGGGTTTTCCGAGGCGTCCGTCGCGTTGGCCGCGCCCATGCCCAGCGGATCGGTCGACAGTTCCTTCAGGTCGAGCCCCGCGGTGAAGGCGCGCTCGCCGGCGCCGGTCAGCACGATGACGCGAACGTCGGGATCGGCGTCCAGGTCGACGAACGCCTTGGCGAGGGCCGCCCGCAACGCCTTGGAGAGCGCATTCATCGCCTCGGGGCGGTTCAGGGTGACGACGGCGACGCCGTCCAGGGGCTTCTCGACCAGCAGCATGACAAACTCCGTTTTTCACCTCTCGGATGGGCCGCTGCCGCTGCGGCGGTCAAGGGCCGGGCGTTGCCCGACGCCCAGAAGGTGGCTAAGCACCAGCCGCTCCCGCCCGCCAGAGGAAGACCATGACCGAGATCGTCGACATCACCGCCCGCGAAATCCTGGACAGCCGGGGCAACCCGACCGTGGAAGTGGACGTGATCCTCGAAGACGGCTCGATGGGCCGCGCGGCCGTGCCCTCCGGCGCCTCGACGGGCGCCCATGAGGCGGTGGAAAAGCGCGACGGCGACAAGGGCCGCTACGGCGGCAAGGGCGTGCTGAAGGCCGTCGAAGCCGTCAACGGCGAGATCTACGACGCCCTGTCCGGCTCCGACGCCGAGGACCAGCGCCGGATCGACGCGCTGCTGATCGAGCTGGATGGGACCGAGAACAAGAGCCGCCTGGGGGCCAACGCCATCCTGGGCGTCAGCCTGGCCACCGCCAAGGCCGCGGCCAGCTCGGCCGCCCTGCCGCTCTACAAGTACATCGGCGGGGTCTCGGCGCGCGTCCTGCCTGTTCCGATGATGAACATCATCAACGGCGGCGCCCACGCCGACAATCCGATCGACATCCAGGAGTTCATGATCCTGCCCACCGGCGCGGAGACCTTCGCCGAGAGCTTGCGCATGGGCGCCGAAATCTTCCACGCCCTGAAGGCGCAGCTGAAGGCGGCGGGCCACAACACCAACGTCGGCGACGAGGGCGGCTTCGCCCCCAACATCGGCTCGGCCGAGGAGGCCCTGGCCTTCATCGTCAAGGCCGGCGAGAGCGCCGGCTACGCCGCGGCGAAGGATTTCCATCTTGGCCTCGACGTGGCCTCCACGGAGTTCTTCAAGGGCGGCAAGTACGTGATGGAAGGCGAGGGCAAGACCGTCGACCCTGCCGGCATGGTCGACTACCTGGCCGACCTCGTCGCCAAGTTCCCGATCGTCACCATCGAGGATGGCTGCGGTGAGGACGATTTCGAGGGCTGGAAGCTGCTCACCGACAAGCTGGGCGCCAAGGTGCAGCTGGTCGGAGACGACCTGTTCGTCACCAACCCGAAGCGCCTGGGCATGGGCATCGGCAAGGGCCTGGCCAATTCGATCCTGGTGAAGGTCAACCAGATCGGCACGCTGAGCGAGACCCTGGACGCCGTCGATCTGGCCCATCGCAACAGCTATACCGCCGTGATGAGCCATCGCTCGGGCGAGACCGAGGACTCGACCATCGCCGACCTGGCGGTGGCGACCAACTGCGGGCAGATCAAGACGGGCTCGCTGGCCCGGTCCGACCGCACGGCGAAGTACAACCAGCTGCTGCGCATCGAGGAAGAGCTGGGCGATCAGGCCGTGTACGCCGGGAAGGGCGCGCTGCGGAACCTCTGACCGCATGGTTAGCGTCGCGTTAGGGGAATCGGGGCGACAAGGCTCACTGCTGTTCTGGGATTCGCCGTGCTTGTTCGCTTCCGCCCCTATCTGTCGACCGCCGCCCTGGCGCTGTTGATCTTCTACTTCGGGGTTCACGCCTTCACCGGCGAGGGCGGGCTGCTGCGCTCGAACCAGCGCGACGCGGCCCTGACGGCGAAGACCCAGGAACTGGCCAAGCTGACCGCCCAGCGGCACGACCTGGAAGTTCGGGCGCAACTGCTGCGCGATACGAGCCTTTCCGCCGACCTGTTGGAGGAAAGGGCGCGCTCCCTTCTAGGCTTCGCCGACCCGAGGGATTATGTGATCCGCTTGAAACGTTAGGATCGGGTCGTCGGTCCTATAGCCATCGAGAAGATCACGGAGTGACGCATGGCGCGCGGGCAGACCGGTACGACCGGTCGGCGGAAGGCCAACGCCGCAGCTGAAAAGCCCAAGGCGGGCGCAGCCGCGGTCACCAAGGAAGAGCTCCTTGGCTACTACCGAGAGATGTTGCTGATCCGTCGCTTCGAGGAGCGCGCCGGCCAACTGTACGGCATGGGTCTGATCGGCGGCTTCTGCCACCTCTACATCGGTCAGGAAGCGATCGCCGTCGGGGTCGAAGCGGCCAAGAAGCCGGGCGACGAGGTGATCACCGGCTATCGCGATCACGGGCACATGCTGACCAGCGGCATGGATCCCAAGGAGGTCATGGCCGAGCTGACCGGCCGCAGCGGCGGGTCGTCGCGCGGCAAGGGCGGGTCGATGCACATGTTCTCGACCGAGGCCAACTTCTACGGCGGCCACGGGATCGTCGGCGCCCAGGTGCCGCTGGGCACCGGGCTGGCGCTGGCCAACGCTTATCGCGGCGACGGCCGGGTCAGCTTCGCGTTCTTCGGCGACGGCGCGGCGAACCAGGGCCAGGTCTACGAGAGCTTCAACATGGCCGAGCTGTGGAAGCTGCCGGTCGTCTATGTGATCGAGAACAACCAGTACGCCATGGGCACGGCGATCCAGCGCTCGTCCTCCGAGACGCGGCTGCATAAGCGCGGCGTGTCGTTCAACATCCCGGGCGAGGAAGTCGACGGGATGGACGTGCTGGCGGTCAAGGCCGCGGCGGAGAAGGCGGCCGAGCACGCCCGCTCCGGCAATGGCCCCTACATCCTCGAGATGAAGACCTACCGCTACCGCGGTCACTCGATGAGCGACCCGGCCAAGTACCGGACGCGGGAGGAGGTCGATGAGGTGCGCAAGACCCGTGACCCCATCGACCACGTCGAGGAGCTGCTGGAGAAGCA
>JAIXTR010000586.1 GCA_027483845.1 Caulobacteraceae bacterium
CCGGATGGAAGAGCGGCAGGTGCGGGTGATGATCGCCGGCCAGCCGCACGCCTTCGCCGCCACCGCCGATGGCGGGCTGGAAGTGAAGGACATGGCGCCCGGCGGCCCGCTGCCGGCCGTGATGCCCAAGGGCTCCTACGAGCTCAAGAACCAGGTCGATCCGCTGGGCCAGAACGCCTTCTACCTGGCGGTGTCGCTGATCATCATGGGCGTCGGCTTCCTGAAGCCGAACATCTCGACCATCGTGGGCCAGCTCTATCCGCAGGGCGACCCGCGGCGGGATTCCGGCTTCACCCTCTACTACTACGGCATCAACCTCGGGGCCTTCTGGGCCTCGGTGCTGTGCGGCTGGCTGGGGACGGACTTCGGCTGGTGGGCGGGCTTCGGCCTGGCCGGCGTCGGCATGGCGGCCGGCTTCGTGGTCTTCGTGCTCGGCAAGAAGCATCTCGAGGGCAAGGGCGAGCCGCCGAACCCGGCGCTGCTCAGCCAGAAGGTGGCGGGCCCGGTCACCCGCGAGTGGCTGATCTATATCGGCGGCGTCCTAGGCGTGATCCCAGTCTGGTTCCTGGTGCAGTCGAACCAGCTGGTCGGCTGGGCCCTGGGCGTCTCGACGATCGCGGCGCTGCTGTTCATCGTCTGGTTCATGATCGGCCAGTGCAACAAGGTCGAGCGTGAGCGGATGATGCTGGCGCTGGTGCTGGTGTTCGGCTCGGTGGTGTTCTTCACCCTGTTCGAGCAGGCTGGCACGTCGCTGAACCTGTTTGCGGCGCGCAACGTCGATCTGGGCAGCATCGACGCGGCCCAGACCCAGTCGTTCAACGCGGGCTTCATCCTGATCTTCGCCCCGGTGTTCGCGGCGCTCTGGACCTATCTCGGGGCTCGGGGAAAGATGCTCGATCCGACCCTGACCTTCGGCCTGGGGCTGCTGCAGGTGGGCCTCGGCTTTCTGGTGGTGGTTTGGACCCAGGGGCTGGCGGTCGAGTACAAGATGCCCCTCTACATGCTGGGCCTGCTCTACATGCTGCACACGACGGGCGAGCTTTTCCTGTCGCCGGTGGGCCTGTCGCAGATCACCAAGCTCAGCGTCGCCAAGGTGGTGTCGTTCATGATGGCGGTCTGGTTCCTGGCCTCGTCCATCGCCCAGTTCGTCGGCGGCAAGATCGCCGGCCTGATGGGAACCGAGACCGTGGGCGGACAGGTGCTGGACCCGGCGGCGGCCTTCGCGACCTCCATGGACGGCTTCAACAAGCTGGGCTGGGCGGGTGTGACCTGCGGCGTGGTGTTCGTGGGCCTGAGCTTCGTGATCAAGGGCTGGGCCCACGGCGCCGACCGTGCGCCGGCCGATCCCCTGATCACGCCGACCGTCGACGGCGAGCAGCAGGCCGCGCGGACCTAGTTGGAGCGAGAGGCCGGGCGACGCCGCCCGGCCTCATCGCCTACCCGCCCAGGGTCTTGCGGATCCGGAAGTAGACCATCTGCCCGACGTCATAGTCGCGGTCTTCCAGCGACGGCGCGCCGCCCAGATTTCGCGGGCCCGGATAGGTCAGGACCGTCCGCTTCAGGCCGCGGCCGGTGACGTTCGGCAGCTCCAGACGCATGTTGATGTCAGGGCGGGGGCGGTATTCCACGAACGGCTTCACGAAGGTCCGCAGCTTCGTGATCCGCTCCTGGTCAAAGCTGTAGGTGCGCTGGCGCCATCCACCGTAGACCTCGGCGCCGTAGGTGAGCTTCCGAGTCGGGACGTCGTGGGTGTAGCTCGCGTTCCACTCCAGCGGCCGCAGGCGGGAGATCGCCCGGGTCTCGCCGGTGGTCGGATCCTCCACCCGCGACCAGCGCCGCACGAGGTCGCCCTTGAGGGTCGCGCCGTTGAGGCCGATCCGGGCCAGGGGCACGCTGAACTCCACGCTGAGCTCGTCCTTGCTGCCGTCGCCGATGTTCTCCGGGCGGTCGAAGATGTCGCCGTCGGGGGTGAAGACGGGCCCGCGGTCGACCACGTCCTTCAGTTCGAATCGCCGGTAGGCGACCGTGAGCGAGCCCGCGCCCCAGAAGCGCTGCTCGACGGCGACCTCGCCGACCCAGGCCTGTTCGGGATTGAGGTCGGGGTTGCCCGCGGTGACGCCGGTGGACTCGGTGAACTTGGCTTCGGCGACGAAGTCGTCGAAGTCGAGTTGGCCCACCTCGCGCTCCGCGCGCAGGCGGACCTGCGTCGAGGCGACGGGCGCCCAGGTGAGGGTCAGGCGCGGCTTGAGGTAGCGAAGCGTCTTGCCCAGCTCGACGTCGCCGTCCGAGGAGATCTTCGACGTCTCGTAGCGGAGGGTGCCGTCGACGGTCCATTTGTCGGTGGGGCGCCAGACGGCCTTGGCGAACAGCTCGATCCGATCCTCTTCCACTTCGACGCCGCCGGCCGGCAGATTGATCGGCGCGCCGGCGACGGACAGGCGGGTGACGCTGTCCAGGGCGTTTAGGGCGTATTCGCCGCCGCCTTCGAACGAGAGGCGCTCGCTGGCGCGATACTTCAGCACCGTCCGGCCGATCGTCTCCGTCGACTCGCGCTTCAGGGCGAAGGCGCTGGCGACCCCGTCGGTGAAGTCCGAGGTGGTCGTCTGGTCGCTGGACTGACGCAGGCCGACGACCTCAAGGGTGGTCCGCTCGCCCAGCTTGCGGGTGAAGGTTCCGCCGAGCTCGGTATCGGTGGTGCGGAAGTGATCGACGTTCAGCTCCGCATGGCGCTGGTCCGGGAAGATGGCGTTGTCCTCGGACTTGTAGCGCTCGGCATACACCCGGCCGTTCAGACGCACCTTGCCGCCCAGCAGGGGCGTCTCGTAGACGCCGGTGGCCTGGGCGGTCTTGCCATCGGCTTCCCCGTCGATGTCGAAGGGGGTCACCCGACCGGTTGGCGAAATGCGGACGCCGTGGCCGCCGGCGTAGCCGTCGTCGATGAAGCCGCCGCCAAGCACGCCCAGTTCCCAGCGGCGCGGGCCGTCGTCGCCGGAGCCCTCCAGCCGCAACGTCGGCACATGGCGGCCGTCCCAGGAATTGTTGACGGCCAGGGCCGCCACGCCGCGGAAGCCGCCGCCCGGCTTGCGGACGATGTTGGCGATCACGCTCTTGCCCTGCATGTCGATGCCGGGCGCGCCGCCGCGGATCAGCTCGATACGGGCGACGCTGCCGGCGCTGATCCGGCGCAGGATCTCGCCGAGACCGTCGGTCTTCGAGGCGGGCGGCTTGCCGTCGATCAGCACGTTGCCGGTGTTGCCGGCAATCCCGCGCGCATCGCCATTGCCGATGTCGAGCGTGAAGCCGGGCAGGCGCTGCACCATGTCCAGCGCCGTCGGCAGTGCGGTGTTGGCGAAGAATTCGGGTCCGTAGACCAGCACCCCCGAAGCAGGCGGCGTTCCGGCGGAGGTCCCAGCAGGATCAGCCTGCTGCTGTCCGAACGCGGTGACAGGGCAGGCCAGTGCGGCGGCCGCCAAAACGCACCTGACTTTCATTCGACTCGGAATGTCCCCCCAGGATCAACAAGATAGTTGCTCCTTGCAACAAGTCTGGCCGAACCGGCGCAAGCTTTGCAAACGAAAACGGGGTGTTAAGCAACTTTCCGCGGACGTACGTGGTGTCGGCGCAACACATGGCGAAGCGTTACAGCGCCTGCGCTGCCGCCCACCCGCTCGCCCATGCCCATTGGAAGTTGTAGCCGCCCAGCCAGCCGGTGACGTCCACCGCCTCGCCGATCGCATAGAGGCCGGGCATGCGACGCGCTTCCATGGTCTGCGAGGAGAGGTCGGCGGTGCTGATCCCGCCGACGGTCACCTCGGCCTTGGCGAAACCCTCGGTGCCGTTGGGGGTGAAGGGCCAGGACGCGAGTTGCGCCTCGGCCTGTTCCAGCAGCGCGTCGCGGCAATTGCCGATCTCGCTGGGCAGGGCCACGCGTTCGGCCAGCGTGGTGGCCAGGCGCTCGGGCAGCTGGCGGTTCAGCAGGCTGCGCAAGCCGAGGCGGGGCTCGGTGCGCTTGGCGTCGCGGAGCCAGCCCTTGGGCTGATCGGGCAGGAAGTCGATCGCGATCCCCTCGCCGTGCCGCCAGTACGACGACACCTGCAGGATCGCGGGGCCCGAAAGGCCGCGATGGGTGAACAGCGCCGCCTCGCGAAACGCCGTCTTTCCCGCGCGGGCCGCGACAGGGGTGGAGACGCCCGAGAGGTCGCGGAACAAGGCCTGATCAGGGCCGAGGGTGAGGGGCACGAGGGCGGGGCGCGGCTCGACCACCTTCAGCCCGAAGCGGCGGGCGAGATCATAGGCGAAGCCGGTCGCGCCGAGCTTCGGGATCGCCGGGCCGCCGGTTGCGATGACGAGCGCGGGCGCTTCGGCCACGCCCTTGCTGGTGGTCACGCGGAAGCGCCCATCGGCGTGGTCGACATCGGTGATCGCAGCGCCGAGCTGGACCGTCACGCCGCCCATCGCGCATTCGCCCAGCAGCAGCTCGACGATCTGGCGGGCGGACCCGTCGCAGAACAGCTGGCCCAGCGTCTTCTCGTGCCAGGCGATGCCGTGCCGCTCGACCAGCGCGAGGAAATCCTGCGCGGTATAGCGGCCGAGCGCCGACTTGGCGAAATGCGGATTGGCGGAAAGGTAGCGATCGGGCGCGGTGCCGAGATTGGTGAAGTTGCACCGTCCGCCGCCCGAGATCAGGATCTTCTTGCCCGGCGCCTCCGCGTGACCGAGCAGCAGGACCTTGCGGCCGCGCTGGCCCGCCATGGCGGCGCAGAACAGGCCCGCCGCGCCGGCGCCGAGGAGGATTGCGTCATGGGTGCCGAGGGAAGGGGGCATGGTCGCGCGATAGCGGGGTTTGGCGGGCCGGGATAGCAAAACGCCGCCGGGGCTGCCGGCGGCGTTTTGGGTTGTCTGCGTTGCGGTCAGTCCCCCTCACCCTTCCCACAGGGGGAGAGGGAGTTTCGATCCCTGCTTCCTCTCCCCTTTTGTGGGATAGGGAGGGAGCCGCGAAGCGGCGGAAGGGTGAGGGGGACTCGAGAGCCCTCAGATGTGGATCGGCTTGCCGAGCACGCCCATCGCGGCTTCCTTGATCGCTTCGGAATGCGTCGGGTGGGCATGGCAGGTATAGGCGATGTCTTCGGACGTCGCGCCGAACTCCATCGCCTGGGCGACCTGGGCGATCATCGTGCCGGCCGGCGCGGTGATGATCCAGGCGCCGAGCACCTTGTCGGTCTTGGCGTCGGCGATCACCTTCACCCAGCCCACGGTGTCGTCGATCGCCTTGGCGCGGCTGTTGCCCGCCATCGGGAACTTGCCGACCTTCACCTCGCCCTTTTCGCGCGCCTGCTCCTCGGTGAGGCCGACGCCGGCGATTTCGGGGTGGGTGTAGACGACGCTCGGGATCACCGCGTGGTTCACGATGCCGGTCAGGCCGGCGATGTTCTCGGCGACCGCGATGCCTTCGTCCTCGGCCTTGTGCGCGAGCATCGGGCCGGGGATCACGTCGCCGATCGCC
>JAIXTR010000328.1 GCA_027483845.1 Caulobacteraceae bacterium
ATGCGGATGAAGCCGACCTCAGTCTCGGTGAACCAGCGCTCGACCGGCCGGCTGTGGGCGATGAGCATGCCACCGCCCGCGCGCACCACGCGGGCGGCGTCGTTGTGTCGCCACAGCGCGGACCAGCGAAGGGGCATGAAATAGGTGAAGTCGTCGTCGCCGTCGCGGATGCAATCAGCCGTGCGCTCGACGAAGATCCCCGCGAGGCTGGCCTTTCCCAACACCGCTCGGGGCAAGGGCGCATGCCCCCAGTCGACGCGCAGAGGGCGCGGCGTCTCCGCCAGGACGCCGGTTTGGGCCGACGTCAGCCGCCGCCCCAGCTCGTCGGCGAACCAAGACGCCCGCTGAGAGGGCGGCAAGACGTCGGTGGACAGCTTCAGGAGCGACACGACGCCAGACTGGCACGAGGCGCGCCGCCGCGACAAGCGCGGCGCCGGACCAAGCCCGGTCACGCCGCGCCCGTCAGCTCGTCGGCTTCCTTAGGGATGAGGAAGCTCATGGCGCAGGCTCGGCCGTTTCCGGGGCAGGGTCAGAGGCGGTGCGCCTTCATTCCGGTCCGCCACGGCTGGCCGCGCGAGGGCCACGCGGATCATCACCAGCACGCCAGAACGTCTCCTCTTCCGCCTGATCCCAATATCGGCTGCTAGCGCCGAGCTGACGTCCGACCTGTGCCGTCGCAAAGTGGCGCCGGCCACCCAGCCGCCAGAGACGCGGGAGCGCTACAAGCGCCGAACGGTGAAGTCTGGGCGGCCGCGGTAACGCGGCGAAGTGTGGCGCGAAGACGGCCTGGCCGTCTTCGGCTCACGCGTTCTCCTATTGGATCGCGACGTCGCGGCGCCGTGACCGCAGCGCGCCGCCCACGGCGCCAAAACCGAGGATCATCAAAGCCCACGTCCCAGGTTCAGGCACAGCTTCTGCGAGGCTGACTTGGGTTCCTGCGAAGATGATCTGACTGTCACCAGGGCCTGTCGTCCCGGACCTGACATTGAAGTCCGCTCTCACTCCTTGAAACCGCGCGTCAATCTGCTCTGGCGTTGGAACCAGGCCGTTCGAGAGAAGGCCTGGATCCAGGGTGAAATCGAAACCGAACTCGAAGTAACGCGCCGCCGGGTTTCCAGGGATGAGCTCGGCGTGTTGTTGCACGCGGAAGGCATAGGTGTCGCGATCACCCTCAGCGAGGGTGAAGAGTGCGGATGTGAAGGGATCCGCGCTGCTCGCCAAATCCACGCCATTCACTTTGAAGGACATGTCGATGACCTTGAACTGCCACTCGTCCAAATATGGGGTGGGCAGGGCCGCATCTTCGAAGCTGAATGTGAAGTCTACAATCGTGGGCGCTCGCGGCGACACATGGAGCGCGTTTGCGTAGTCCTGACCTGCAACACCGATGATCGCCGTGGGTGGCGCGAATGTCGCCGAGCCCGTCACATATCTGACAGCCGCTTGCGCCGCCGGCGCGCAGGCCATTACCGCCGCTGCGACAGCGGAAATCCCCCAGTTTTTCATCAAACGCCTCACCGATCCTGATGTTGGGGCGCCGCATCTGCGCAGCACTTCCCGCGCCGGAGCCTAGGGCCAGACCGCGAGGCGCTCTCGGAGCGGAGTGCAATTCACTAGGCGCGCAGTGCACACGCCTCTGCCGTGAGCTCCGCGTTGCAGCTGCACCGCGTGAACCCGGACGTCGACCTTAACGAGATCGAGCAGGGTGGGCGGTCAGCGGCTGACGGATCGGTCGAGAACGTCCTTAGCGCCCTTCCATTCGTAAGCGGGGCGGGCGATGACGGACCAACCGACAGCAGCGGAAAGCCGCGAGGACGCGCCTTTCCGGAAGTTCAGCCAGGGGGACCGAAAGCGGGGCAACCCCTGGGACGGCTGGCGGCGTGAGGACCGTACCTGCTTCCGGTTCGTGGTCAGCTCCGAGGGACGCTCGAAGTCCTCGCGAGCACAGATCTGTGTGCCGGGCGCCATTCGGATGCGGCTGCGGAGAAGTTTAGGATTGCGCCGGCGCCCGGCCGTTTCAGCAATGAGGAAGCCTGTGTTGAGTCTGACATCGGGTGGGGAGCCGAAGTCACGGTGGCAGAATACTTGCCGAGGATTGGCGGGACACTGCCGTCGACGACCGAACGGTCGCGAATATAGTCCAATGTGAGATATGTGCGGTTGCCAGGACGCGCGTCGGTGACGTCATCTCCCTGTCACACAATGCGGCATGGAGGCGTCCCATGGAGCCGGCTCGGCTCGACCCCTTCCGCCAGGCCCTGATCCATGTCCGTCATGGCCTGCGCAGCGGCGACCTGCGCCCCGGCGCGCGGATGTCCGTCAAGGCGATCGCCGACACGCTCACCCTCAGCCCGACACCCGTCCGCGAGGCCCTGTCCCGCCTGGCGGGCGAGCGCGTCCTGGAGGCCCGGCGAGGGGAGGGGTACTTCGTGCCCGCCCTGGCCGCGGACGACATCGCCGCCCTCTACCGCCTCAGCGAACAGATCCTCCGCGTCGCCCAGGGCGAACCCCGCGCGCGGCCCGGTGCGACCGAGGCGTTGGCCGCACCGCCCATCGACGCCTCTGACCCGGTCGAGGCGGTGGATCGCCTGTTCCGGACCTGGGCGGGAGCATCCGCCAGCCGGGTCCTGGCGGACAGCTTCCACATCGTAGCGCTTCGGCTGGCGCCGGTCCGCCGCTGCGAGCCCCAGGTGCTGCCCGATCTCGCCGCCGAGGCGCAGCAGCTCCTCGACCTGGCCCACCCCGGGGCGCGC
>JAIXTR010000126.1 GCA_027483845.1 Caulobacteraceae bacterium
ACGTTGTCGATCCGCACGCCGCGGGGATAGCGCGCTTCGCCGATGCTGAGGTCCATGGTGTAGGTCGGCGCGACCCCATGATCCTTGGCGAAGGAGTCGTCCAGGTGCTGGCGCATCAGATAGCCGGTGCGCCCGTTGGGCGCCTGGACCTGGATGGCGGCCAGGTTTCGCACGACCTCGGGCTGCGCATACAGCGGCTGGAAGCCGGCGCAGCCGCTCAGGGCGAAGGTGGAGACCAGGGCGAGGGCGAGGAACCGGCTCATGCGGCCACGATATTCACGATCCGGTCCTTGACCACAATGATCTTGCGGATCGTCAGGCCCTCAAGGCGCTGGGCGATCTCCGGATCGGCTTTCAGGATCGCCTCGACCTCGGCCTGTTCGGCCCCGGCGGGCGCGGTGATCTCGCCTCGACGCTTGCCGTTCACCTGAACGGGCAGGACCTTCACGGAATCCTCCGTCAGGGCCGGGTCGAAGGCGGGCCATTCCGCTTCCACCACCATGCCGACGCCGCCGATCCGTTCCCAGCACGCTTCGGCCAGGTGCGGTGTGAACGGGGCGATCAGACGGGCGAAGGCGGACAGGGCCTCCTGCCGCGCCGCCAGCACCGCCGGAGAGGCGGTCGCGACCGGATTGGCTTTCAGCAGGTTCAGGAATTCGTACAGGCGCGCGATGCCGGCGTTGAAGCGGAAGGTGTCGATCGCCTCGGTCACCTGCTTCACCAGCTTGTGGGTGGCACGGCGCAGATCCGCATCGGGCTCGGCGGTCGAGGCCTCGGCCGGCTGGCTATCGAACTCGTCCCAGACGCGATTGACGAAGCGCCAGGAGCCTTGCACACCGCCCGACGTCCATTGCACGTCCCGCTCCGCCGGGCTGTCGCTCAGCACGAACAGGCGCGCCGCGTCGACGCCGTAGACGTCGAAGATCTCCTCCGGCGCGACCGTGTTCTTCTTGGACTTCGACATCTTCTCGATGTCGCCGATGGTGACCGGCTCACCGCCCTCGATCAGCACCGCCCGGCGGGTTGAGCCCTCGGCGATCACCTCGACCTGGCCCGGCTCGACCCAGTCGCCGTTCTGGCGGCGATAGGTCTCGTGGGTGACCATGCCCTGGGTGAACAGGCCGGCGAATGGCTCGCGCACGCTCAGCTGGCCGTCGTCGGCCAGCGCCTTGGTGACGAAGCGCGCGTACAGCAGGTGCAAGACCGCGTGCTCGATGCCGCCGATGTACTGATCCACCGGCAGCCAATAGTCCGCCGCCGCCTTGTCGATCGGTTCGGCCGCGTCAGGGTTGGCGAAGCGGGCGAAGTACCAGGAGCTGTCCACGAAGGTGTCCAGCGTATCGGTCTCCCGCGTGGCCGGCCCGCCGCAGGTGGGGCAGGTGGTGTGCTTCCACGTCGGGTGCCGTTCCAGCGCGTTGCCCGACTTGCCGAACTCGATGTCGACGGGATGGGTGACGGGCAGCTGGTCCTTAGGCAGCGGCACGACCCCATGCGTGGGGCAGTGGACCACAGGGATCGGACAGCCCCAGGCGCGCTGGCGCGAGACGCCCCAGTCGCGCAGGCGGAACACGGTGGCGCCCTCGCCGTCGCCGGCCGCCTCGATGCGGTCGATGACGGCGGCCTTGGCGGTCTCGATGTCCAGGCCGTCCAGGAAGGCGGAGTTGTAGATCGTCCCCGGACCGACATAGGCCTCGGTCCCGACCTGGAAGGTCGCGGGATCCTCGCCCGGTGGCAGGACCACCGGCTTCACGGGCTGGCCGTACTTGCGGGCGAAGTCCAGGTCGCGCTGGTCATGGGCGGGGCAGGCGAAGATGGCGCCCGTGCCGTAGTCCATCAGGATGAAGTTCGCGATCCAGACCGGCAGCTCCCAGTTCGGATCGAACGGGTGCTTCACGCGCAGACCGGTGTCGTAGCCGGTCTTCTCGGCGGTATCGATCTCGGCCTGGGTCGCCGCGCCCTTGCGGCATTCCTCGATATAGGCGGCCGCCTTCGGATCCTTGGCCGCGATCTCGGCGGCCAGCGGGTGGTCCGCGGCGATGCCGACGAAGCTGGCGCCGAACAGGGTGTCGGGGCGGGTGGTGTAGACCTCCAGCCCGTCGGTCCGGGCGGGGTCGGCGAAGTGGAACTTGAACTTCAGGCCCTTGGATCGGCCGATCCAGTTCTCCTGCATCACCCGGACCTTCTCGGGCCAGCGATCCAGGGTCTGCAGGTCATCGGTCAGCTGGTCGGCATAGTCGGTGATCCGCATGGACCACTGATTCAGCTTGCGCTTCTCCACCACCGCGCCCGAGCGCCAGCCGCGACCGTCGACCACCTGTTCATTGGCCAGGACGGTCTGGTCGACGGGGTCCCAGTTGACGACGCTTTCCTTGCGATAGACCAGGCCGCGCTGGAACAGATCCAGGAACCAGGCCTGCTGCTTGCCGTAGTAGGCCGCGTCGCAGGTGGCGAATTCCCGGGACCAGTCGATGGACAGGCCCAGTTCCTTCAGCTCGGACCGCATCCGGGCGATGTTCTCGTAGGTCCAGGCCTTGGGATCGACCCCGCGCTCCATGGCGGCGTTCTCGGCCGGCAGGCCGAAGGCGTCCCAGCCCATGGGATGCAGGACCGCGAAGCCGCGTGCGCGTTTGAAGCGGGCGATGACGTCGCCCATCGCATAGTTCCGCACATGGCCCATGTGCAGACGGCCCGACGGGTACGGGAACATCTCCAGCACGTAGTACTTGGGCTTCGTGGGATCGATGACCGCGCGGAAGCTGTCGGCGTCGGTCCACGCCTGACGCCACTTGGGCTCGGTCTCTTTAGGATTATAGCGGGCCATGACGGGGCCTTTGGACTGGAGTTGGACTTCCGGTCAACGGCCTAGCAAGCGTCGCGGCGCGTCGACTGACGAACGGGTCTCCCGGAGGAGCCGCCGGCTCGCGCCGGCGGTGGGGCGGATCAGCCCTTGATGTTCGAAAGTCGAAGCTGGCGCGCCCGGGTCAGGATCGAGTTCTCGATGTCCGTTTCCGTCTGGCCGGCCGTCGGCGCATCCACCCAGGCGCCGGCCGCGTCGCGGGTCTGCTTGAAGACCGCGACGTTCAGGCCGTCGGCGCGCAGGCGCGAATCCAGGATGTAGACGGTGCACTTGAACCGCTCGCCCGGACGTTCCGGGTTGCTGTACCAGTCGGTGACGATCACGCCGCCGTAGGGGTCGGCCGATTGCAGCGGCATGAAGGACAGGGTGTCCAGCGTGGCGCGCCACAGGTAGCCGTTGACGCCGATCGCCGCGGCGTTGTCGCCCGACGTGACCTTGGCGGACTTGCCGCCGCCGAAGGGATTCGGAACGCTGCCGCATGCGGACAGGCTGACGGCGCTGAGCGCCGCAGCCACGATCATCAAGCCACGCATCCGGTTACCGCGCACAAACGGCATGTGTATCCGTCTCCAAAATATTCCGCAGCGCGAGCGCCACGGCGCCGCCCCGCGCCGGGCGCCTCTATAACAAGGCCGAGTCCGTCGCCAAACAGGAATCGCGTGGCCCTGCCGCCACACAAGACAGGCAACTTGTCCGGAAGTGAACCCCGCGACGGTGAGTCCCGTTGACCCGAAAACATCGCGGCCCTTAATGCGATGGCAATCGCGAAGCTGTTCCCTCGGGTTCAGGTCGCCTTTGCAGACCGTTGGGACCCTAAGGTAGTCATGTCCAAGCGCCGTATGAGCGTCGTGATTGTTGCAGCTGCGCTGATCGGCGCGGTCGGCGGCGTCGCGCATGCTGCCGACAAGGCGCCTGCCAAGCCCATGGACTTCACAGTCAAGTCCGAGCCCATGACCGTCGCCCCCAACCCGGGTCGCAACGTCAAGCTCGACGCCTCCAAGGGCCGTTTCGGCTTCACGGTCGATATCCAGCAGCCTGACGGTCGTCCCGGCACGCCCAACGACGTGTCGGCCGGCGCCTATTTCCGTATCACGCCGTCGGTGCGGGTCGGCGGTTCGGTGGCGCTGGGCGATCAAGACCTGACCCCGCGCCGCAATGCGGCCCGCCCCGCCGACCAACCGAAGGTCCGGCTGGAATCCTCCTTCAAGTTCTAAGGCCCTCGACGGCCGCCAGTCCGATGACGCCCGTGTCGCGCAGACGCCGGGCCGTTTTCGCGTTCACCCCACCCAGCGCATAAACCGGCCGCCCGGCCGCGCGCACCAGCGCTGACAACCGGATCGGCCCCATCGCCCGCCCTGCGGAGGCGCTGTTGGACGCAAACGCCACCGAGACGACGACGGCGTCGGCGCGGCTCGACCGGGCCGCCGCCAGCGAGTGCGCGGCCGAGGACACGATCCAGCCGGGATGTGCGCGCCGCAGCGCCAGGGCGTGATGGGCCTCAGCCTCGGGCAGGTGGATCCCGTGCGCTCCGATCCGCATCGCCAGGGCCACGTCGCGTCCGATCAGCAGCTTCAGCCCGCGAGACCGCGCGATCATCGCCAGGCGCCGCGCACGGACCTCGGCGTCCGGCGCACCGAAGTGGCGGTAGACGATCGCGCTGGCCGGCGGCAATTGGACCGCGATGGCCTCTGGATCGGGCGTCCGCACTGGGTCCGTGAAGAACAGCAGCGCGGGCAGGGTCTTTCGCAGGCGTCGCCGCGCCGGTAAGAGCGCCGCAGTCCGCCGCAAGGTCCAGAACCCCGAAATGTCCATCGCTCCCGACGCCTATGCCGATGTGTTGGCCCGGATCGCCCGCGCCGCGCAAGCGGTCGGACGTGCGCCGACGGACGTGACTCTGGTGGCGGTGTCCAAGCAGCAGCCCTGGGACGCTATTGAACCCGTGCTGGAGGCCGGCCAACGCGTCTTCGGCGAAAACCGGGTCCAGGACGCAATGGCCCGCTGGGAAAACCGCGCCGACGGCCTGACGCTGCACCTGATCGGACCGCTGCAGACGAACAAGGCCAAGGAGGCCATCGCCTTCTTCGATGTCGTCGAGACCCTGGATCGGGAAAAGCTGGCGCGGGTGCTGGCCGAGGAGATCCAGCGGCAGGGCCGCAGCCCGCGCCTCTATGTGCAGGTGAATACCGGCGAGGAGCCACAGAAGGCCGGGGTGATCCCTGCCGACGCCGACGCCTTCATCGCCGCGTGCCGGACGACCTATGGCCTCCAGCCCGAGGGCCTGATGTGCATCCCCCCGGCCGACGAGCCCGCGGGCCCGCACTTCGCCCTGCTGCGTCAGATCGCGGCACGCAATGGCCTCCACAAGCTGTCGATGGGCATGAGCGGCGATTTCGAGACTGCGATCCGCTTCGGCGCCACGAGCGTCCGCGTCGGCTCGGCGGTATTTGGCGCGCGGGACGCCTAGCCGCGGATCTCGATCGCATCGCCCGAGCGGGCGGCGTCCAGCAGCTCTTCCAGGTCGCTGCGCATCACCGCGAC
>JAIXTR010000604.1 GCA_027483845.1 Caulobacteraceae bacterium
AGACCATGTGGCGGCCCTTCACCTCGCGGTGAATGACGCCGAACGAGGACTGCACGTCGCCCTTGCGGAAGCCGACGCCGACCTGCGCGTCGCCGACCAGGGCGCCCGAGACATCGGTGCTCCAGCCCGCCCGGTCCCAGCCGCCTTCGCTGCGCAGCATATTCAGCCCCACGGCCCGGCCGCTGGCGGCGGCGAACAGGTACCAGCGGCCCTTGTCGCCGAAGCTGGTCCCGTCCTTGACGCCCATGTCGCGCAGCTGCTCCAGCGCGCGTTCGCCCCGGGACTTGGACACCGTGACCGTAGCGCCGCCCTCGGCCTGGGTGCCGAAGCTGCCGACGCCGAAGCCGGCGTGCGGGGCGATGTCCACGTCCAGGCGGTCCGCACGGAAGCTGACCGCCCGCGGCCAGCTGCGCGTGAGAGTAATGTCGTACCGGTCCGTGTCGTGAACTAACCCAGGCGCTCGGCTCACGCTGCCCACATTGACCCGCAGGCTGTCCACAGGCCCGCCGTCTCGCGACGCCAGCACCACTTCACTGGAGCGCCAGAGCACCACCGCCGTCGTCGGTTCGAAGGCGGCGTCGGCCAGGGCGGCGTAGGTGATATCGCGGGTCAGATCGGGCGCGAGCGTCTGCGCTGCGGCGCCATCGGCGACCGCCAGCCCCAGTACGATGGCAAAATGCGCCCCATAACGCATCTGGCATCTCCCGACCTCCGCCCGTTCGACGGGGGTCCCCAGGACATAGTTCGCCGACCCTAAGTCGCCCGCAAGCGCAAAAGCGTCGCAGGCGAATTATGGCAGCCTTAACCGATGCTTACTGGCAGGCGAGGCACTCTTCGTAGTCAGTCTTGCCTTCGGCGTGCACAATGGCGGCCAGCTCCTCGCCGCCGGCGTGGCTGGCGCGCTGCACCGACTTCGAGCGCAGGTAGTACAGCGACTTGCAGCCGCGCTCCCAGGCCTGCCAGTGCAGCATGTGCAGGTCCCACTTATCCACGTCGCCGGGCAGGAACAGGTTCACCGACTGCGACTGGCAGATGTCCGGCGTCCGGTCCGCCGACAGCTCCACCACCCAGCGCTGATCGATCTCGAAGGCCGTCTTGTAGACGTCCTTGTCGTCCTGGCTGAGGAAGTCGAGGTGCTGCACCGAGCCCTCGTTCTGCAGGATCGAGTCCCAGACCTCGGCGGTGTTGTGGCCCGTCTGGTCCAGCAGACGCTCCAGGTAGGGGTTCTTCACCGCGAAGGTGCCCGACAGGGTCTTGTGGCTGTAGATGTTGGCCGGGATCGGCTCGATGCCGGCCGAGGTCCCGCCGCAGATGATCGAAATCGAGGCCGTCGGCGCGATGGCCAGCTTGTGGCTGAACCGCTCCATCACGCCGCGCTCGGCGGCGTCCGGGCAGGGGCCGCGCTCGGCGGCCAGCTTGCGGGACGCGGCGTCGCACTGGCGGCGGAGCGTCTTGAACAGGCGCATGTTCCAGCTCTTCGCCATCGCGCTCTCGAAGGGCACGTTCTGACTCTGCAGGAACGAGTGGAAGCCCATCAGGCCCAGGCCCACCGACCGCTCGCGCTTGGCCGCATAGACCGCGTGCTTCATCTCGGGCGGCGCGCGGACGATGAAGTCCTCGAGCACATTGTCCAGGAAGCGCATGACGTCCTCGATGAACGTCGGGTGGTCGCGCCACTCCAGGAAGGTCTCGGCGTTGACCGAGGACAGGCAGCAGACCGCGGTCCGCTCCAGGCCCAGGTGGTCCTTGCCGGTGTGCAGCATGATCTCGGAGCACAGGTTCGACTGGCGCACGCTCAGGCCCAGCTCGCGCTGGTGCTGCGGCATGGCGCGGTTCACCGTGTCGGAGAAGATCAGGTAGGGCTCGCCGGTCTGCAGCCGGATCTCGAGGATCTTCTGCCACAGCGAGCGGGCGTCCACCTCGCGGATCACCTCGTTGGTCTTGGGCGAGCGCAGGCCGAACATGGCGCCGTCGCGCACGGCCTCCATGAATTCGTCGCTGATCGAGATGCCGTGGTGCAGGTTCAGGGACTTGCGGTTGAAGTCGCCCGAGGGCTTCCGGATCTCCAGGAACTCCTCGATCTCCGGGTGGTGGACGTCCAGGTACACCGCCGCCGAGCCGCGGCGCAGCGAGCCCTGGCTGATCGCCAGCGTCAGTGAGTCCATCACGCGGATGAAGGGGATGATGCCGCTGGTCTGGCCGGCGCCCTTCACCTTCTCGCCGATGGAGCGCACGCCGCCCCAGTAGGTGCCGATGCCGCCGCCGTTCGACGCCAGGGCCACGTTCTCGTTCCACACGCCCTGGATGCCTTCCAGGTTGTCCGGCACGGCGTTCAGGAAGCAGGAGATCGGCAGGCCGCGGTTCGCGCCGCCGTTCGACAGCACCGGCGTCGCCGGCATGAACCACAGGCGCGAGATGTAGTCGTAGATCCGCTGGGCGTGCTCGGCGTCGTCGGCATAGGCCGTCGCCACCCGGGCGAACATGTCCTGATAGCTCTCGCCCGGCAGGAGGTAGCGGTCCTCCAGCGTGGTCTTGCCGAAGTCGGTCAGCAGGGCGTCGCGCGCACGGTCCACCTCGACCTTGCGGACCAGCTGCAGCTGCGGGCGCGCCGGCGTCGCGGCAACCCGTTCAGAAGTCTCGGCAATCCCAACCTGCGCCGCTTCGCTCATGTCTCTGCCTCAGCCCCTCGAAGGAGGGCGCCCTCGCCCTCCGCCCTATATGTTGTGGTCCAGCCCCCGAACCAACCCACATATGGGGCACTTGTCCGCTCGACTCGTCAATGAGGCGGACCCGCCGCACACAGACTTTTTCGCTAATGAGACGTTAACGCGCAGGGGGTCCCTCTCGGTAAGGTCCGCCCCCGGATTCCGCTGCTCACGAGACTGTGAAGAGCTACGCCGTCAACGGCCAGACCATGGCGATCAGCCCCGTCCCGACCACCAGCACGATCAGCGTCAACGGCGCCCCCAACCGGGGGTAGTCGATGAACCGATAGCCCCCCGGCGCCATCACCAGCGTATTGCACTGATGCCCGATGGGCGTGAGGAAATCGCACGCCGCCCCCAGCGCCACCGCCATCAGGAACGGATCCGGCTGCAGCCCCAAGAGTTTCGCCAGGCTGGCCCCGATGGGCGCCACGATCAGCACCGTGGCCGCGTTGTTCAGGAACGGCGTCGCCGCCATCGCCACCGCCATCACCGCCCCCAGCGCCAGGATCGGCGCCTGGCCCTGGAACACGTCCGCCAGGGTCTGGGCGATCAGGTCCGCGCCCCCCGTCGCCCGGATCGCGTCGCTGACCGGGATCAGGCAGGCGATCAGCACCAGCAGCGGCCCGTCCAGCGCGGCATAGGCCTCCCGCATCCGGATCGCGCCCACCACCACCATCAGCGCCGCCGCCCCGAAGAAGGCGATCGCCACCGGCGCGATCTTCAGCGCCACCAGCACCATCGCCACGCCCAGGATCACCGTCGGCGCCACCGCGTGCCGGATCCCCCCCAGCCGCAGCTCCCGCTCGGCCAGCGGCAGCAGGCCCAAGGTCTTCAGCACCCCCGGCAGCCCCCGCTCGGCCCCCTGCAGCACCACCACGTCCCCGGCCCTGAGCTTCAGGGTCCGCAGCGCGCTGGAAATCCGATACCCGCTGCGGCTCACCGCCAGCAGGTTCACCCCATGGGTCGTATGCAGGTCCTCCTGCCGCGCCGACCGCCCGACCAGGATCGAGTCCGCCCCCACGATCGCCTCGATGATCCGCACCTCCTCGGTGGGCTCCTCCATGGCGATCGGCCGGTCCGCCCGCGTCAGCCGCAGTTTCAGCCGCGCGATCACGTCGTCCAGCGCCTGGTGCTCGCCCTCCAGCAACAGCACGTCGCCCGGCCGCACCTGGGTGTTGGCGTGCGGCGCGGCCACGCGGCGGCCGTCCCGCAACAGCGCCATGACCGTCACCTCGCCGTTGGCCAGCCGGCCCAGCTTGCCCACCGTCGTGCGCCCCGGCTCCCAAGAGCCCGGAACCTCCACCTCGGTGACATAGGGGTTGGCCGACAGGGCCGCGTCCATCGCCTGCGGCGTCGGCCGGTGCGCCGGCAGCAGCCGGAACGCCAGGGCCAGGAACACCAGCCCCACCGCCGTCACGCCCAGGCCCACCGGCGCGTAGTCGTACATCTCGAACGGCTTGCCCAGGATGTCCTGCCGCACCTGGCTCACGATGATATTGGGCGACGTCCCCACCATCGTCACGGTCCCGCCCAGCAGCGCCCCGAACGACATCGGCATCAACAGGCGCGACGGCGGCGTCCCCGTCCGCTTCGCCACGGTCAGCGCGATGGGCATCATGATCGCCAGGGCGCCCACGTTCTTGGTCACCATGGACAGCACCGTCACCGCGCCGGCGAACAGCATCACCTGCGACGCCTGGCTCTTCAGGTGCGGCAGCAGCGGCCGCAGCACCATCTCCACCACCCCCGACTTGGCGAAGGCCGCGCTGACGATCAGCGCGCAGGCGATGATGACGGTGATGTCGTTCTTGAACCCGTCGAAGGCTTCCTTCGCCGGCACGATGTTCAGCGTCACGCCCACCAGCAGCGCCAGCACCGCGATCACGTCATAGCGCCACCGGCCCCAGATGAAGCCGATGATGGTCACCCCCATCAGCCCAAAGGCCAGCCCCTGCTGCAGCGTCATGACAACCGTCGCCCCGTCCCTGAGCACTAAGAACGCACAGCGTGGCCTTAGGCTGCGTTTGGCGAGATGGCATGTCTCTAGGAATTCAAGTTACCGCCAGCAGCGGGGGATAGACCTGGGCCGCCAGGTTTGGTCGGCCAGGCCAATGTTTCGAGCCGCCCGAGAGGGCACCGCGCTTGATGCAACGGATTGCCGCAGTATCTGTGCTAAAAATCAGGATGGGTCGCGCAATATTGAATCGGTCTAAGCGCAAGAAGCTGCCGAGTGCGCCTCGGGCGGAGGCCAAACGTATGCTATTGAGCTTGTTTTGCGGGCCAGGTGGCCTCGATCTCGGCTTTGAGGCCGCCGGCTACGACGTCGGCCTCGCATTTGATATTCGACCTGACAGCGTCGAGACATACAATCACAATCGCCCCGCTCCACATCACGCG
>JAIXTR010000367.1 GCA_027483845.1 Caulobacteraceae bacterium
CTACACCCTGGTGGCCGAGGCGGCCGATCGCTCCGGCATGGCCCGCGCCACGCTTGCGCCGCGCCTCGGGATGAGCGCCGAGGTCCCGCCGCTGCGGACCCGCCCGCTGACCACGATGCGCGACATGGGCATGGATATGTCCGGCGGCGGTCACGCGGGGATGGGCCACACCGGGATGGACCATGCGGCCATGGGCCATGCGATGCCAGCGCCTGCGCCGAAGCCGGAGCCTGGCATGGCGCCGCCGCGGGTTCGCGGGTCGGGCGTCATGGGGCACAGCATGGCGATGCTGGACGCCAGCAAGGCGCCGCAAGTCGCCCTCGGTCCAGGGGTGCAGATGATCGCGCCCATGCCGATGGACCGGACGGGCGAGCCGGGTCAGGGTTTGGAGAGCGTCGGCCACCGGGTGCTGGTCTACACCGACCTGATCGCTCTGGAGCCGAACCCAGACACGCGGCCGCCGGCGCGGGCGATGGAGATCCGTCTGACCGGGAACATGGAGCGGTTCATGTGGGGCTTCGACGGCAAGCGGTTCGCCGACCGTCCGCCGCCCTACACGCTCACCGCGGGCGAGCGCGTTCGGATCACGCTGGTGAACGACACCATGATGACCCACCCGATTCACCTGCACGGCCATTTCTTCGAGTTGGTCCATGGCCCGGTGGGGCACATGCCGCGCAAGCACACGGTGAATGTTCTGCCGGGGGGGAAGGTGACGTTCGACGTCACGGCGGAGGCGGGCGACTGGGCCTTCCACTGCCACATGCTCTACCACATGCACGCGGGCATGTTTCAGGTGGTGTCCGTGCGATCCGCGTCGGGAGCCGGCGCATGAACCGGCTGCTCGTAACCTCAGCGATCCTAGCCCTGCTGGCGACGGCCGCCCAGGCGCAGACCCCTGATCCTCATGCCGGCCACCGCATGCCAACGCCGGCGGCCGTCGATCCGCACGCGGGTCACGTCATGCCCGCGGCCCCCGCGGCGCCTGACCCCCATGCGGGTCACCGGATGCCGGCCGCGCCAGCCGCGGATCCGCATGCCGGTCACACGATGTCCGCGCCGATGACAGGTGCGCAACTGCCCGTCGGCGATGCGCCCGCGCCACCGGCGGCGACAGATCACCTGGCTGACAAGGTGTTCGATGCCGACCGCATGGCCCAGGCGCGCGAGGTGCTGCGGCTGGAGCACGGCGGCATGCGGCTATCCCGGACGATGATCGACCGGTTGGAGTGGCGCCCGGCCGCGGGCCGCGACGTCTATGCCTGGGACGCCGAGTTCCGGTACGGCGGCGACCTTCACCGGGTGGTGATCCGGAGCGAGGGTGAGGGACGGCGTGGCGACCTCGAGCAGGCCGAGGCGCAAGCGCTCTACTCGCGGGCTATCGGCCCATACTTCGACCTGCAGGCCGGGGTGCGCCAGGACGTCCAGCCACGACCGCGCCGCACCTACGCCACGGTCGGTTTCGAAGGGCTGGCGCCTTACTGGTTCGACGTGGAAGGCGCGCTGTTCCTGTCGGACACCGGCGACCTTTCGGCGCGGCTGGAGGGGACCTACGATCTGCGGCTGACGCAGCGTCTGATCCTCCAGCCCCAGGCCGAGATCGAGCTCGCGGCGCAGGATACGCCGTCGCAGGACATCGGCTCCGGGCTGACCCGCGCCGAAGCCGGCCTGCGGCTCCGCTACGAAATCGTCCATGCGTTCGCGCCGTACGTCGGGGTCAGTGTCGAGCGGCGCTTCGGCCGCACCGCCGACTTCGCGCGGGCGGCGGGCGAAGACGTGTCCGACACGCGCCTGGTAGTGGGGCTGCGGGCCTGGTTCTGACCGCTCAGGACTTGTTGCGGGCCGGCGGCGGCTTGGGCTTGCCGTAGGTCGGGTCGATCTTCTCCGCCTTGCCTTCGCGCTCGGCCTTGAGGCCCGCTTCCGGCTGCTGGTGCTCGGTGGTGAGCTCACTCAGGAAGTTGACCTGGGTGATGCCCTTCTTGCGCATGGCGACGCCGGTCAAGCAGGCGTGCATAATGAAGTTGGCGTTGAGCGCGGTCCGGTAGGTTGGGTCGAGCTGGGGCGCGACCTCGACGATCTCGAAGCCGACCAGCTCGTTCTCGGCGCAGAGCCGGCGCACGATCGGCAGGGCCTCGCGCATGGTGAGGCCGCCGGGCACGGGCGTGCCGGTGCCGGGGATGAACGCCGGGTCCAGGACGTCCACGTCGAAGCTGACGAAGATCTTCTTGCCGCTCTCGCGGGCCTCGCCGAGCGCGCGCTCCATGGTGGCTTCCCAGCCGCGCTTCTCGATCTCGGGCATGGCGTGATAGCGAACGCCGTTCTGGCGCATCCATTCGAAGCCCTCGGCGCCCGGCCAGGCGCCGCGCAGGCCGACCTGGATGTAGTTCTTGCCCAGGACGTGGCCTTCTTTCACCGCCCGGTAGACCGGCGCGCCGTGGGTGATGAAGTGGATGCCGCCCTTGCCCGCGTCGAAGTGCGAGTCGAAGTGGACGACGCCGAAGCTGCCCTTCCCGTGCACGTCGGCCAGGCCCGCGACGTCGGCGTACTCCAGGCTGTGGTCACCGCCGACGATGAAGGGAATGGCGCCGGCCCGGGCGATCTCGGCGATGCGCTCGCGCACGTGGTGGACGGTGCGCTCGGTGCTCATGTTGTCCACGGCGATGTCGCCGTAGTCGACGATGTTCAGCTCCTTCGACGGATTGACCATGGTGAACATGTCGACGCCGCCGCCGCCGCTCATGCTGCGCAGCGCCGAGGGGCCGAGCTTCGCGCCGCGATAGCCGGAGCCCATGTCCAGCGGCGCGCCGACGATGGCGACGTCCACCTTCCCGGCGACCAGGTCCTCCGGGTAGATCGCCACCGGCGCGTTGGCAAAGGTGGCGATGCCGCCGCGGCTCTGCATGTAGTAGCTGAGGGTGATCGGGCCGGCTTTGCGCTTGAGGGTCAGCTCGCGGGGCCGCATCAGCTTCCAGCCGTTGAAGTTCTCGTCCGCGGTGTCCAGCGGGATCGCGCCCATGTCCGTGTCCGGGTGGAACTTGGCGGCCTCGACCACCGACATCATGCCGTCGACGTAGGCCTCGATCTCGCCGGGAGTCTTGTCCTTGAGGCGCAGGAACAGCCGCTCGTAGGAGCCGGCCATCTGTTCGGCCTGCTCGGACAGCAGGAAGTCGCGCTTCGCCTTGGACAGACCGGCGATCTTGGGCGCGAGCCATGCGGGGGCGTTGACCTTGTCGGGCTGGGCGACCACCGCGGTCGTCAGCGCCGCGCCGGTGAGCACGGCGGCAAGGAGGAGGGTTTTCAGCTTCACGACAGGCTCCCGACGGTTTCGCCCATCAGGGGGCCATCGGCCGCGCCGGCCAATCAGGCGAACGACGTAGGCTCGCTGGCTCGTCTCGCGGGCGACGCCTCGGTCAGCGGGTCGCGCGGCCGTTGGCACTGGGGGCAGGCGGCGTCCTGCTCGAGGCGCGCGCGCAGGCCGCTGACCTGGCGCGACAGCGCCAGGACGGCGATGAACAGCAGGGCGGCGACCACCCAGAGCAGAAACTGCGAGGCGATCAGCATCTAGCGGGACTTGCTGGCGTCCGGGCGCAGGCGGACGGGTTCGAACGTGCTCGCCGGGCCGGGGCGTTGGTGAACGATCAAGAGGGGGGATCCTTCGCAACGGCTCGGGGCTCGGACGCCAGCCGCCCCATGGTTGGGGGAGGGCCCGGCGCAAGACCATCCGGCATTTGACGTAGATCGCCCCGGATCGCGGGCGGGCATGATGGGGCGTGTTCGGGGCCTTCAACCTGCCGCTGCAAGCACGATCCACGCAGCTGTGGATCGGCGTTTGGTCACGCCCCGTCGCTGAAAGCCTCGCCATACGTGACTGGAAAGAAGGCGCTCGGGCCGCAAGGCTCCACATAGCGCCGGTCGGATGGGCGCCGGCGCACGGGTGCGTCCATGCTCGCGCCATGAGTTCGAAGCGCGTCATGCCGGTCCGCGCCGGGCGAAGGCCGAGATGAACGCCCGCGCCACCCAGAGCGTGCTGAGGGAGCGGCGACAGTACAACAAGCTGGCCGCCAGCCAGACGCTGGAAGACTTCGCCCTGCGCTTCACGCCGACCACGGCGCGGCGGTGGTCGGTGTTCCGCGTGGCCAGCGCCGCGGTGGGCGCGACCTCGTTCCTGGCCTGCGAAGCGATCGGGGGCGGGATCACCCTGGCCTATGGCGCGCCGAACGCCTGGGCCGCCATCGCCGCGGCGACGGTGCTGATGTTCGTGATCGGCCTGCCCATCGCCTACTACGCCGCGCGGGACGGGCTGGACGTTGATCTGCTCACGCGGGGCGCCGGGTTCGGCTACCTGGGCTCGACGATCACCTCGCTGATCTATGCCTCCTTCACCTTCCTGCTGTTCGCCATCGAGGCCAGCATCATGTCGGTGGCGCTGGAGCTGGTGCTGGGGATCCCGCTCTGGATCGCCCACATGATCAGCTCGCTGGTGGTCATCCCCATCGCGATCTACGGCATGCGCCTGATCAGCCGGATGCAGATGGTCACCCAGCCGGTGTGGATCGTCCTGCAGCTGGCGCCGATCGCCTTCATGCTGGTCTACGGGCGCGAACAGCTCAGCGACTGGAGCCACTTCACGGGCCAGACGGGCGCGCCGGACGGTGCGGTCGATCTGGTGCTGTTCGGCCTGGCGCTGTCGACCCTGTTGTCCCTGCTGCCGCAGATCGGGGAGCAGGCGGACTATCTGCGGTTCATGCCGGCGCGGCAGCCGGGGCGGGCGTTCGGCTGGTGGGCGGCGGTGCTGGCGAGCGGGCCGGGCTGGGTGCTGATCGGCGCCGTGAAGCTGATGCTGGGCTCGCTGCTGGTGGTGCTGGCGCTCGACGCCGGCGTCAGCGCCGAGGACGCGGTCAACCCGGCCTACATGTTCCTGGTGGTGTTCCGCGAGATGCTGGGATCGCCGGCCGGCGCCCTTGTGGCGACCGGGATCCTGGTGGTGGTCTGCCAGCTGAAGATCAACGTGACGAACGCGTATGCCGGCTCCATCGCCTGGTCGAACTTCTTCTCGCGGCTGACGCACGCGCACCCCGGCCGCGTGGTGTGGCTGGTGTTCAACGTCCTGCTGGCGCTGCTGCTGATGCAGTTGGGTATCTTCCGGGTGATCGAAGGGATCCTGATCCTGTTCGCCAACCTGGCCGCCGGCTGGATCGGCGCGCTGTCGGCGGACCTGATGATCTCCAAGCCGCTGGCGCTCAGCCCGGCGCGGGTCGAGTTCAAGCGGGCGCACCTCTACGACATCAACCCGGTGGGCGTGGGGGCCATGGGGCTGTCGATCCTGACCTCGACGCTGTGCCTGGTGGGGGCGTTCGGTCCGGTGATGCAGGCCTTCGCGCCACTGCTCGGGCTGACAGTGGCGTTCGTCGCGGCGCCGGCGCTGGCGCTGGCCAGCCGCAGCCGCTTCTACCTGGCCCGCGAGCCCGTCGGTCTGCCGGAGCGGCCCGCTCACGTCTGCGTGGTCTGCGAGAACACCTTCGAGCACGCCGACATGGCGTCGTGCCCGGTCTATGCGGGGCCGATCTGCTCGCTGTGCTGCACGCTGGAGACCCGCTGCCACGACGCCTGCAAGACCGGCAGCCGGGTAGACGAGCAGGTGGTGCGCCTGCTGCACAAGGCGCTGCCCGCGCAGGTGGCGGCGCTGATGCAGGGGACCATGGCCCGGTTCCTGGGCGTGATGCTGGTGTTCAACCTGATCATCGGGGCGATCCTCTACGGGATCTATCTGCAGTACGGGTTCAGCGGTCGGCTGGTGGCCGAGGAGGTGAAGCTCACGCTGTGGAGCGTGTTCTTCTGCCTGCTGCTGGCGTCGGGGGTGGCGGCCTGGCTGCTGGTGCTGGCCAACGACAGCCGGCGCGCGGCCGAGACCGAGATGCTGCGCCAGAACGTGCTGCTGACCGAGGAGATCGAGGCGCACGAGCGGACCGACGCCGAGCTGCAGCGGGCGAAGGAAGCGGCCGAGGCCGCCAACGCCGCCAAGAGCCGTTACCTGCAGGGGGTCAGCCACGAGATCCGCTCGCCGCTGAACGCCATCTACGGCTACGCCCAGCTGCTGGACCGCGACCGGGGGGTCTCGTCCCAGGACGCGGCGCGGGTGATCCGGCGCAGCTCCGAGCACCTGATGAACCTGGTGGAGGGGCTGCTGGACATCGCCCGGATCGAGAACGGGGTGCTCAGGCTCAGCCGGGACAAGGTGCAGTTCGCCGAGTTCCTGAACCAGATCGTCGACATGTTCCGGGTGCAGGCCGAGGCCAAGGGGCTGGAGTTCCGGTTCGACTACGTGGGCCGGGTGCCGGCCTTCGTCTACGCCGACCAGAAGCGGCTGCGGCAGGTGCTGATCAACCTGCTGTCCAATGCGGTGAAGTACACGGACCACGGCTTCGCCCGGCTGACCGTCCGCTACCGCGGGCCGTCGGTGGAGTTCGAGGTGGCCGACTCCGGGATCGGCATTCCCGATGCGGATCGCGAGCGGATCTTCGAGCCGTTCGAGCGGGGCGGGTCGCCGGACGGGCGGATCGCGCCGGGGACCGGGCTGGGCCTGGCGATCAGCCGGGTGCTGGCGCAGATCATGGGCGGCGAGCTGTCGGTGGCGAGCACGGTCGGGGAGGGCTCCTGCTTCACCCTGCGCATGGCGTTGCCCGAGCCCATGGGCGTCCACGTCGAGGCGGTGCAGCCGATGCGGATCGAGGGCTACCGCGGCGCGCGCAAGACGGTGCTGCTGGTTGACGACGACCCGTCGCACCTGGAGATCCTGCAGCGGCTGCTGAAGCCGCTGGGCTTCCAAACGTTCACCGCGTCCGACGCCGACACCGCCGTGAGCCTGGCCGAGGCGGTGGGGCCGGACCTGGCGCTGCTGGACATCCAGATGCCGGGGCAGAACGGGTGGCAGGTGGCCGCGCGGCTGCGGGCGCTGCCCTTCGGGTCGCGGCTGCGGATCATGATGGTGTCGGCCAACGCGCATGAGCACAGCCCCGGCGGGGACGGGAAGTCGCCGCACGACGCCTTCGTGATGAAGCCGTGGGAGATGCACGTGCTGCTGGAGCGGGTGCGTGAGCTGTTGAACCTGACGTGGATCGA
>JAIXTR010000066.1 GCA_027483845.1 Caulobacteraceae bacterium
CCGGCGATCAGCGGCCCGGCGATCGACCCTAAGCGGCCGACCGCGATGGCGGCCCCCGCGCCCGCCGCGCGCAGATGCGCCGGGTAGAGCATGGGGGCGACGGCATAGAGCGAGAACTGCGCGCCCATCACGAGGAAGCCTGCGGCGCCGGAGAGGGCCAGGATGGCCAGCGGCGCATCCGTCGCCGCCAGGCCGGCCATCGCCCCGGCCAGCGCGACGTAGACGACGGCCAGGGGCCAGCGCCAACCCAGCCGGTCGGCCACGGCGCCCACCAGGATCGACCCCGCCGCTCCGGCGATGTTGAAGACCATGGCGGCCATGAAGCCCTCGGACGCCGGGTGGCCCTTGTCCACCACCAGGGTCGGCAGCCAGTTGAGCGCGAGATACAGCACCACCAGGGTCATCATGAACGCCGCCCAGATCAGCAGGGTGGGCGCCGCTCGGCGCTCGGCGAACAGGGCGCGGCCCAGGTGGCGGTCCGCGGACGGGTCGTGCGGCGGCTTGGTCTCGGGCAGCAGACGCAGGATCACCGGCAGGAGCAGCAGGGGAACGACGCCGCCGGCGACGAAGATCGTCCGCCATTCCAGGCCGTCGCCCGCGAGCCGGGCGATGAGCGCCGAGATGGCGCCCCCCACGGGCATGCCGCAGAACATCGCCGCCACCGTCGCGGCCCGACGCTCGGGCTTGCTGATCTCCACCGCCACCGCGATCAGATTGGGCATCGCGCCGCCGAACCCGAGGCCGGTGGCGAACCGCGCCCACAGCAGCGCCTCGTAGCTGTGGGCGGCGGCGGTCAGCAGGGAGAAGACGCCGAACGCCGCCACCGCGCCCAGCAGCACCGGCTTGCGCCCGAAGCGGTCGGCCAGCCAGCCGCCGGCGAAGGCGCCCAGCACCAGTCCGAACATCGCAGCACTGCCGGCCCAGCCCTGCTGGCCAGGGTTCAGGCCCAGTTCGGGGACCATCCGCGGCGCGGCCACGCCGAAGGCCTGGATGTCGTAGCCCTCGACGGCGGCGATCAGGAAGCAGACAAAGACGACGAGGCCCGCGCCCGACGCCCCGACTCCGGACGTATCCTTCACTTTGGCCCCCTCGACTCCGCCGCGGGGGCAAGATGCCACCCGTCGGGATGAAACCTAGCGCTGCCTTAGGGGTTACGGGAACCTGCGTGTCGAACCAACAAGGAGTGCGCCATGCGCAACAAGCTTATCGCTGCGATCGTGTTCGCCACCGCCAGCACGGCGCTGGTCGCCGCCCCGGTCCCGGCCGAGGCCAAGCGGGTGCTGGTCTGCAAGAACGTGAAGAAGAAGGCCAACAACGGCACGGTCATCGGCGCCATCGGCGGCGGCGTGCTGGGCAATGTGGTCGCCGGCAGCGGCAACAAGACGGAGGGCACCCTGATCGGCGCCGGCGTCGGCGCCGTGGCGGGCCACCAGATCGCCAAGAACAAGGCCAAGAAGAAGCAGTGCCACTACGAGTACCGCTGACGCCGGCGCAGCGTCCGGTCCGCCGTTGAGACCGTCCGTCCGGCCAGGCGCCGGACGGCGCGGGCCTCAGGTCAGGCGAAACTCCGCATCCACCGCCTTGAGCACCGCCGGCTTCACCAGCCGGCTATGGCCCACCGTGACCTTGAACAGCGGGCCATCGAGGCTGCGCGTCCAGAAGTCGAGGAACTTCCGGAGCGTCGGAAATTCCGGAAACAGATCGTAGTCCTGCCAGACGTAGCTCTGCAGCAGGCTGGGGTGGTCGGGCATCCGGTAGAGGATTTCCGCGGTGGTGAGACCAAAGCCCTCCATCTGCTTGCGGAAGGCGGGTGAAGCTTGCATGGCGACCTCGCACTAGAAGACGTGCAAAGCTAGCGGCGATTCGCTGAATACAGCATTAAAATCAAACTGTTAGCACTCATCGGTCGGCGCTGCTGCCAACAGCTCGGGTGACGGCGCGCGAACGGTCGCCATTTCGCCATTCTCCGGACCGTCTTCCGCCGGGAACCGCGGCCACGATGCCAGGGTTGGTGGAGCGTTCCCGGAGACTTGGCCATGGCTGACACTCGCGCGCTCGTCGAAGCGCCGCTGCCGCACCCGCGGGGGGCGTTCAGCCACATCGCGGCAGCGGCCCAGCCGCTGCCAGCCTTCGACGATCCCGCCTTCGGCCGCCTGTTCGATCACTTCGGCGACGCGCGCGTCGTGCTGCTCGGCGCCTCGACCTACGGCACGGCCGAGTTCCACCAGGCTCGCGCGGCGATCACCCGCTGGCTCGTCCAGCATCGGGGGTTCGATATCGTGGCGCTGGAGGCCGACGGGTCCGACGCGGCCGTGCTGGAGGCGCAGGTTCGTGACCGCCGTGCGGCGGGCGTCGGGGGCCTGGCGCGCGCGAACAGCTGGATCTGGCGCAATCGCGAGTTCGACGCCTTCCTGGGCTGGCTGGGCGAGCACAATCGCCGCGCGTCCCGCAGCGACGAGACGCGCCTGCACGGCCTCGATCTCTATGATCTGTCGGCGTCGCTGTGCGTAGCCGTGGACTATCTGCAACGGGTCGAGCCCGAGGTGGCGCGGGTGGCGCGCGAGCGGTTCGGCGGTCGTGATCCCTGGTCGCAGGAGCCGGGCGCCTATGGCCGCATGGCCGTGTCGGGCCGCTATGCCAGTTGCGAAGGCGCGGTGACGTCGATGCTGGCCGACCGGCTGCAGCAGAAGCTGCGCGAGGCGCCGGCGATCGA
>JAIXTR010000094.1 GCA_027483845.1 Caulobacteraceae bacterium
CGCAAGGAAGCCGCCGCGATCTGGGCCCCCCAGACCCGCTTCAAGATCATGTTCGAGATCGAGGCTCACGCCGCCGACGCCATGGCGGACCTGGGCGTGATCCCCAAGGAGGCCGCGCGGGTCATCTGGGAAAAGGGCCGCGACGCAGTCTGGGACGCCGACCGCATTGACGAGATCGAGCGCGAGGTGAAGCACGACGTCATCGCCTTCCTGACCCACGTCACGGAGATCGTCGGCCCTGAGGCGCGGTTCCTGCACCAGGGCATGACCTCGTCGGATGTGAACGACACGACTCTGGCGGTCCAACTGGTGCAGGCCACCGACCTCCTGATCGAGGACGTTGACCTGGTGCTGGCGGCGCTGAAGCGCCGCGCCATCGAACACAAGTTCACGCCCACCGTCGGCCGCAGCCACGGCATCCACGCCGAGCCCACCACCTTCGGCCTCAAGCTCGCCGGCCACTACGCCGAGTTCCAGCGCGCCAAGGAGCGCCTGGCCATGGCCAAGTTCGAGATCGCCACCTGCGCCATCTCGGGCGCGGTGGGCACCTTCGCCAACGTGGCCCCCGAGGTCGAAGCCTACGTCGCCGACAAGATGGGTCTGGCCGTGGAGCCGGTTTCCACCCAGGTCATCCCGCGCGACCGCCACGCGGCCTATTTCGCGGCCCTGGCCGTGGTCGCCAGTTCGATCGAGCGCCTGGCGGTCGAAATCCGCCACCTCCAGCGCACCGAGGTGCTCGAAGCCGAGGAGCCGTTCGAGGTCGGCCAGAAGGGCTCGTCGGCGATGCCGCACAAGCGCAACCCGATCCTCACCGAAAACCTCACCGGCCTGGCCCGGCTGGTCCGCTCGGCGGTCGTCCCCGCCATGGAGAACGTGGCGCTGTGGCATGAGCGCGACATCAGCCACTCCTCGGTCGAGCGCGCCATCGCCCCCGATTCGACCGTGCACCTGGACTTCGCGCTCCGTCGGCTCGCCGGCGTCATCGAGCGCCTGGTGATCTACCCGGAGAACATGGCGAAGAACCTCGACCGCCTCGGTGGCCTGGTCCACTCGCAGCGCGTTCTGCTGGGCCTCACCCAGAAGGGTCTGTCGCGCGAGGCCAGCTACGCTGCGGTCCAGCGCAACGCCATGAAGGTCTGGCGCGGCGAAGGCAACTTCCTCGATTTCCTGAAGGCCGATCCCGAGATCACCCTGGCTGACGCCGAACTCGAGCAGCTCTTTGACCTCGGCTACCACTTCAAGAACGTCGACACCGTCTTCGCCCGCGTCTTCGGCGAACAGGCCTAGGTCCGAGGCCTTCGGCTCAACGCCAAGGTCGCCGTTGAAGGACGCCAAGATCTGACACACCCTCTCGTCTGAGGGGGACTGCCGCCATGGCCACGCTCGATGACCTCCGCCGCCTCGCCCTGGACCTGCCGGGGGCGCATGAGGTCACCTACAAGGGCGATCCCTGGTTCAATGTGGGCAAGAAGACCTTCGCCCTCGCCCCCAGCGACGAGGTTGCTGCCGGACGCGCCATCCTCAAACTTGACCGCGCGCACCAGGAGCTGCTGTTCGAGATCCGCCCGGACACGTTCCAGCCGTGCAAGGTGGCGACGGTCCACTGGAGCTATGTGCGCCTCGCCGATCTCGAACCGGCCGAACTGAGCGTCCTGGTCCGCGAAGCGTGGGCGGCGGTCGTGCCGAAACGGGTGAGCGCACCTGTCTTCGCCGCGGCGGCCGACAAGCGCTGACGTCCTGCGGCCGTAGCCAGCCGCTCGGACTTCCAGTAACCCCGTTCCAGGGATCACGTGGCGCGGTAGGGGCAATGTCGACAGGCGGCGGACGAACGGGCCCCTCGCCGCTAGCGGCGCTAAAGGCCAAGGCCGACGCCTTGATGGCCCATGGCCAGGCGCGCGAAGCTCGCCCCCTCTACGCCCAGATCTGCACCGTCAATCGCCAGGACGTCGACAGCAGTGTGAAGCTGGCGCTGGCTCACCGCGAAGTGGGCGATTTCGCCGCCGCCGAGAAAGAGGCGCGGCGCGCGGTCAAGGCGCGGCCCGGCCTGTTCCTGGGTCACTACGCGCTAGGCCTGGCCCTCCATTCCAAGGGCGACCCGGAGGGCGCCGCACGCGCCTACCAAACCGCTGTGACGCTACAGCCCAGATTCCCGGACACGCACTATCTGCTCGGCGTCGCCCTGCACGAGATCGGTCGCCTGGCCGAAGCGGCGGACGCCTATGGCGCGGCCCTGCGCGAGCGACCGACCTATATGCAGGCCATGTCGGGTCTCGCGGCCGTGCGCCTGCTGCAAGGCCAATGGACGGAGGCCGAGGCGCTTTTGCGCGACGCGCTTGAGCTCGATCCCAACTCGCCTGAAGCCCTCGTCAATCTGGGAGCCGTGCGGGTGAAGGCCGCGGCTGTGGACGAAGCGATGGCGCTCTACGGTCGCGCCGCCGAGCTCGCGCCCCATCGGCTCGACATCCGGGCGCAGATCGCCAGCCTATTGGAGAAACAAGGCCGCTGGGAAGAGGCCAAGGCTGCCCTGCAAGGCACGCCCGACGTCGAGCGCGAACCGGAAGCGGCGATGGTGATCGCGCGTATCGCCCGCCGCGAGCGGCGCTACGCGGACGGGGTCGCGGCGCTGGATCACGCCCGCGCCGCAGCCGACGACTTTCTCGCAGGGGAGGCCGAAATCCTCACCGGCCAATTGCTGGACCAGTTAGGCGACACGGACGGGGCCTTCGACCATCTGACCGCCGGCAATGCGAAGGTCGCGGCCGCCATGGGCGTCGATCTGACCCAGCCTCCGGCCTACCTGAAGGAGGTGGCGCTCGCGCGATCATTCCTCACGCCCGGCCTGGCCCGCTGTCACGTCGAGGTGCGTGAAGGCCCGTCCGCACCGGTCTTCCTGATTGGCTTTCCCCGCTCCGGCACGACCCTGCTGGAGCAGGTGCTGGACAGCCATCCGCAGATCCAGACCATGGAGGAGCAGCCGGTGGTCCCGGCGATGCGCGAGCGGTTCCTGACCATGGCGGCAGCAGGCGCCGATCTTGAAAGTCTGACCGCCGATCAGGTGTCCGACCTGCGCGCCTTCTACTTCGCGACCCTTGCCAGCTACGTCGAACGGCGTCCCGGCGCGGTCTTCGTGGACAAGCTGCCGCTCAACGCGGTTTGGGCGCATCTGATCTGGCGCATCTTTCCCGATGCGCGGTTCGTCCTGGCCCTGCGCCACCCGTTGGACGTCTGTCTCGGCTGTTTCATGCAGAACTTCGCGATCAACACGGCGATGAGCAGCTTCCTCTCCCTGCCGAACACCGCCGCCACCTATGCGGCGATCATGGGACTCTGGCGCGACACCGCTGCCGCCCTGCCCCTGAAGACCCACACCGTACGCTACGAGGATGTCGTCGACGACCTGCCGACCCAGGCCGCGTCGCTGCTCCGCTTTCTAGATTTGCCGTGGGACGACGCGGTCCTGGATCCGGGGCGGACCGCCCGCGAAAAGAGCATCGTCAACACACCCAGCTATCACCAGGTATCCCAACCCATCTATCGCCACGCGGCTTACCGCTGGCGCCGCTACGAGGCGCGGTTGGCCACCATCGCGCCGGTCGTCCAGCCCTTCACCGACCTGTTCGGCTACGACTGAAGGTTCGTGACCAAAAGAAACGCCGCGGGCGTGAGCCCGCGGCGCTCGCTTCATCGAAGGGTTCTGAAGGGGTCAGGCGACCGCTTGTCGACGCCGACGCAGGGCGCCGCCCGTCATGGCGAAGCCGCCGATCAGGAGAGCCCAGGTGGCCGGCTCGGGCACAGCGCCCGTGCCGGGCGTCCCACCGCCACCGACCACGTCGCCGAAGCCGTCAAGGTACGCATAGCCGGCATGGCCGCCGTAGGGGCAGTCATTGGCGAGCAACGACAGTTCATAGGTATTTCCGGCTGTCACAGCGATGCTGACATCGGTCCAGTCGGTGTAGAACCACGAGCCGTACTGCTTGAACTCATTGTCCGACGCGGTGGCCGAATTCACGTTCTTGGTGAACAGCGTCGTGCCGGTCGTAATGTCCTTCAACGTGATGATGAAGGCGTCGGAGTCGTACGTATCGTGCGAGGACTCCAACACCGCCGCATAGGCGAACGCGATCAGGTTGGAGGAATAGTTCGTTACGGTCTGACGAATGACCGCCACGCTGTAGTCATTGACGTCGTTGTTGACCTGGGCCGAGTGCGCGCCTGCATAGACCGTGCGCAGGTTTCCGCCGGTGTTCGCGTCGAAGCCGACATTGGTGATCGACGTCGGGCCGGAGCCCGGGAAATAGTCGCCGGGCTGCGGATAAGGTCCACCGCCCCAACTGCCGCCGCCTTGCTCCCAGCCCGAGAAGTTTCCGGACTCGAAGTTGCCGTTGTTGAATTGACCCACACCCGCATACGCGGAACCGGTCATCACAGCCGTTGCCAAAGCAACGCCCGCAAAGAGGAATGCTTTTTTCATTTTTACCCGCCCTATTGTCTAATCAATTAAGTGCTCCCGTGGAGTAATCACACGCCTTCGCGTAACCGAGGTCAACGAAGACTCCCGCCCCAGGCGAGTAGGAATCTTCGCCCCGGTTGAGGACCGTGTGGGCCTCCTTCAGTCGCCGGACGCTAGGCGTGCGGCGCGGATGGGGCCTCCCCCGATTGGGGGTGTTGGATCCGCCGGCGGGGTCTAGACGGCGATCGTCGGGCTAACGCCCATGCGCGCCTGCATGACCTCCGAGGTAATTGCCCGTCGCCGCCCATCCGCCAAGGTCGGCGCCAGTCCAACCCTGGAGCGCCCGATGCCCGCCGATGCCCTCGCCCCGATCGCCGTCGTCCGCCGGTTCATGAGCCACATGGAGCAGCTGGACTACGACGCGGCGCTGACGCTCGTCTCCGACACCTGCGAATATGTGAACCCGCCGCCGCTGCCGGTGGTGTATGGGCCCGCCGGCATCCGCGGCCTGCTGGAGCCGTTCTTCTCGCCTACCCTGGAGAACATCTTCGACGTCCTGCGTGAGGCGGAGGCCGGACCGCGGGTGTTCCTGGAACGGCTGGACCGCCACAAGCTCGCCGACAAGTGGGTCGAGCTGCCGGTGACAGGCGTCTTCGAGGTCCACGACGGCAAGATCACCTACTGGCGGGACTATTTCGACGCCGCCACGATCATGACCCAGTGGCCGGCCGGCTGAGGCCGCGCGGGCGGCCCTTGACGCGCGTGGCGTAACATCGCTCAAGCTCCCCAAGACGGGAGAACGACACGATGGACATGCAAGGCATCCTGGCGCGCCAGAAGGCGGCCCACCTGCGCGACGGCGCGCCCACGGCGGAGCAGCGGATCGAACGTCTCGACCGCTGCATCGCCCTGCTCGTCGATCACGCCAAGGCCATCGAAGAAGCGGTGAACACCGACTTCGGTTCGCGCTCGCGGGAGGCCACCGCCTTCACGGATATCGCCGCCTCTATCGGGCCGCTCAAGCACGCCAAGGCCCACCTGGCCAAGTGGATGCAGCCGGAGAAGCGCAAGACCACGCCGGCGATCCTGGGCCTGTTCGGCGCCAAGGCCGAGGTCCGCTACCAGCCCAAGGGCGTGGTGGGGGTGATCAGTCCGTGGAACTTCCCGGTGAACCTGACCTTCGCGCCCCTGGCCGGGGTGTTGGCCGCGGGCAACCGGGCGATGATCAAGCCGTCCGAATTCACGCCGGCCACCTCCGAACTGATGAAGACCATGTTCGGCAAGGTGTTCTCCGAGGAGGAGATCGCCGTGGTCACCGGCGGCCCCGAGGTGGGCGAGGCGTTCTCGCGCCTGGCCTTCGACCACCTGATCTTCACCGGCGCCACCTCGATCGCCCGGCACGTGATGCGCGCAGCGGCCGACAACCTGGTCCCGCTGACGCTGGAGCTGGGTGGCAAGAGCCCAGTGATTTTGGGCAAGTCGGCCGATATCGGCGTGGCCGCCGCCCGGATCATGAACGGCAAGACCCTCAACGCCGGCCAGATCTGCCTGGCGCCCGACTACGTCCTGGCCCCGGACGACAAGCTGGAGAGCTTCGTTACGGCGGCGCGGGCCTCGGTGAACAAGATGTTCCCGACCATCAAGGACAACCCGGACTACACCTCGATTGTGGCCCAGCGGCACTACGAGCGGATCACCGGCTACATCGATGACGCCCGCGCCAAGGGCGCCCGGATCGTCGAGCTGAAGCCCGAGGGCGAGGACTTCTCACAGCAGGAGCATCGCAAGATCCCGCCGACCCTGATCCTCGAACCCACCGACGACATGAAGGTGATGCAGGAAGAGATCTTCGGCCCCGTCCTGCCGGTGAAGACCTACAAGTCGATGGACGAGGCGATCGCCTACGTGAACGGCCACGACCGGCCGCTGGGCCTCTACTACTTCGGCGATGACGCGGCCGAGCGCGAACGCGTGCTGACCTCGACCACGCCCGGCGGGGTGACCGTCAACGACGTGATCTTCCACGTGGCGCAGGAAGAGCTGCCCTTCGGCGGCGTCGGGCCGTCAGGCATGGGCAGCTATCATGGGGTGGACGGCTTCCGAGAGTTCAGCCACCGCAAGGCGATCTTCACCCAGATCAAGAAGGACATCGGGCCGCTGCAGGCCATGCGCCCGCCCTATGGGCCGGGCATCCGCAAGTACCTTGCGGGTCAGTTGAAGCGGTAGTCTGGCAGGCTCATCCCCCCCGCGGGGGTGAGCCTTGCCATGGGCAGCCTAGTTGCCGGCTTTCACGCTCTCGCGCGCCTGGGCCAGCAGTTCGGCCATCTTCATGCGGACTTCGCCCTCGGACACGGCCACGCCGGAGCCCTTGAGGTCCTCGAACACCTTCCGGAAGACGTCTTCTTCGCCCGGCAGCTCCAGGTCCGACTTCACGACGGCCTTGGCGTACTCGTCGATGTGCGGGTCCTGCAGGCCCATCAGGCCGGCCGCCCATTGACCGAGCGCGCGATTGCGCCGGGCGTGGGCCTTGAACTCCTGCTCCTGGTCGAGGGCGAACTTACGCTCGAAGCCTTGTTCGCGGTCGTCGAAGGTCGTCATCGTGTCCTAGCAGTCAGCTTTTAGAGCGGGCGATCCCATATCGTGCGCCGAACAGGCCCGCAATGGAAAGCGGCAAGCGCACGGCAGTTTGCGCCGCAGCGTCGCACACGCTATTTTTGTCACGCCTGAATGGGGCGAGAGGCCGAGTCGAACCCGCGCGCGAGGATCAGCCGCGCGCGTTTTTCGTTTCCTCGACGCGGACAAGTCCTCGCCCATGGAGAAGGCTTCGATATGACCCGCCGTAAGAAGATCTACGAGGGCAAGGCCAAGATCCTCTACGAGGGTCCGGAGCCGGGCACGCTGATCCAGTACTTCAAGGATGACACCACGGCTTTCGACGCCACCAAAAAGGCGGTGCTCGAGGGCAAGGGCGTGATCAACAATCGCATCAGCGAATACATCATGACCAAGCTGACCTCGATCGGGGTCCAGAACCACTTCATCAAGCGGCTGAACCTGCGGGAACAGCTGATCAAGGAGGTGGAGATCATTCCGCTGGAGGTCGTGTGCCGCAATGTCGCGGCCGGCTCGCTGTCGACGCGCTATGGCCTGCCCGAGGGCCAGGCCCTGCCCCGCTCGATCATCGAGTTCTACCTGAAGGACGACAAGCTCCACGACCCGATGGTGTCCGAAGAGCACATCACCGCCTTCAACTGGGCCTCGACCCAGGAGATCGACGACATGATGGCGATCACCCTGCGGGTGAATGACTTCCTCACCGGCCTGTTCGGTGGCGTCGGCATCACCCTGATCGACTTCAAGATCGAGTTTGGCCGGATCTACGAGAACGAGTTCCCGCGGATCATCCTGGCCGACGAGATCAGCCCCGACAGCTGCCGCCTGTGGGACGCCGTCACCAACGAGAAG
>JAIXTR010000174.1 GCA_027483845.1 Caulobacteraceae bacterium
CCGCTAGCCGGCCTGCTTCTCCATCCAGCGTTCCAGCCAGTGGATGTTGTAGTCGCCCTTCAGGATGTCCTCCTGCTGGAGCAGGTCCTGGAAGAGCGGGATGTTGGTGTCGATGCCGCCGACCACGATCTCGCCCAGGCAGCGGTTGAGGCGCGCCAGGCACTCCTCGCGGTCGCGGCCATGGACGATCAGCTTGCCGATCAGGCTGTCGTAGTAGGGCGGGATCGAATAGCCGGCGTAGAGGGCGCTATCCATGCGAACGCCCAGGCCGCCGGGGGCGTGGTAGTCGGTGACCAGGCCGGGCGACGGGGCGAAGGTCTTCGGGTTCTCGGCGTTGATCCGGCACTCGATGGCGTGACCCTCGAAGATCACGTCCGACTGCTTGAACGACAGCGGCAGGCCCGCGGCGATGCGGATCTGCTCGCGAACCAGGTCGATGCCGGTGATGGCCTCGGTGACCGGGTGTTCGACCTGCAGGCGGGTGTTCATCTCGATGAAGAAGAACTCGCCGTTCTCGTACAGGAACTCGATGGTGCCGACGCCCAGGTAGCCGATGGCCTTGACCGCATCGACGACGACCTTGCCGATCTTAGCGCGGGCGGCGGCGTCGATGACGGGGGAGGGGGCCTCCTCCAACACCTTCTGGTGGCGGCGCTGCAGCGAGCAGTCGCGCTCGCCCAGGTGGACGACGTTGCCGTGGCTGTCAGCCACGACCTGCAGCTCGATGTGGCGGGGCGTCTGGAGGTAGCGCTCCATGTAGACGGCGTCGTCGCCGAAGGCCGCCTTGGCCTCGGAGCGGGCGGTCTGCACGGCCTCGATCAGGTCGTCAGGGGTCTTGGCGACCTTCATGCCGCGGCCGCCGCCGCCGGCCGCCGCCTTGATGAGGACGGGGAAGCCGATGTCCTTGGCCGCCGCGATGGCCTCTTCCTCGGTGGTGATCGCGCCGTCCGAGCCGGGGACCACGGGGATGCCGGCCGCCTTCACCGCCTGCTTGGCGGTGATCTTGTCGCCCATCATGCGGATGTGCTCGGCCTTGGGGCCGATGAAGGTGAAGCCGTGGGCCGTGACGATCTCGGCGAACCGGGCGTTTTCGGACAGGAAGCCGTAGCCGGGGTGGACGGCCTGGGCGCCGGTGATCTCGCAGGCGGCGATGATCGCGGGAATGTGGAGGTAGCTCTTGGCCGCCGGCGGCGGGCCGATGCAGACGCTCTCGTCCGCGAGCCGGACCCACATGGCCGAGGAGTCGGCCTCGGAGTGCACGGCCACGGTGGCGATGCCCATCTCCTTGCACGCCCGGTGGACGCGCAGGGCGATCTCGCCGCGGTTGGCGATCAGGATCTTGTCGAACATCCGGCTACTCGATGATCGCCAGGGGTTCACCGAACTCCACGGGCTGGGCGTCGCTGACCAGGATCTCCACGACCTTGCCGGCGCGGGGGGCCGGGATCGGGTTCATGGTCTTCATCGCCTCGACGATGAACAGCGTCTGGCCAGCCTCGACCGTGTCGCCGACCTTCACGAAGACGGGCGAGGTCGGGTTGGGCTGCAGGTAGATGGTGCCGACCATCGGCGACTTCACCTCGTCGCCCGCGGCGCGGGCGGGAGCGGCCGGGGCCGCGGCGGGTGCGGCGGCTGGCGCCAGGGCGGCGGCGACCGGCGCCGGAGCGGGCGCGGCGGCGTACTGGACGGGGGCGGCCGCGGTCAGCTGCTTGGCGACGCGGATCTTCAGCTCGCCGTGCTCGACCTCGATCTCGCTGAGACCGGTCTCGGTGAGGATGTCCGCCAGCTTGCGCACCAGGCGAGCGTCGAACGGATCGGCAGGCGCCTTGGGGGTGTTAGCCATGTCTCGGCCCTTATCTGGTTTGATCTCTAGCGGGCCAGCAGGCCCGCGGCGGCCTCGACGGCCAGTTCATAGCTCTTCGCGCCGAACCCTGAGACCAGCCCCGTGGCGGCCAGGGACACGTAGGTCTCCCGGCGGAACGCCTCGCGGGCGGCGGGGTTCGACAGATGGCACTCGACGATGGGGATGGCGAGCATCTTCAGGGCGTCGAGGATGGCGATGGAGGTGTGGCCATAGGCGGCCGGGTTGAGCACGAGGGCCGACGCCTGTTCGCGCGCCTCTTGGATCCAGTCGACGAGGTGGCCCTCGTGGTTCGACTGGCGGAACACGACCTCATAGCCCAGGGACTTCGCCCGCGCCTCGCAGAGGCAACGCACGTCGTCCAGGGTCTGATGTCCGTAAATCTCGGGCTCGCGGGTCCCCAGAAGATTGAGGTTGGGGCCGCTCAGCACATAGATCGGTTTCGGCATTCGGCTCCGCCGTCGATTCCGGGGACTTTTAGCCATCAACGGCTCCCGTCACAAGGACGGCGGCATGGCGGGCTGCCGTGAGGCACCTTGCGCGCCGCGGACGTGCGATAGATTTGTCCACGAACCACACGAACGGGCTTTGCCGCTGTCGAGGCTGAGGAATGCGGGCCAGGGTTCGTGTGGTTCGTGTGGTTCGTGGACGAAATAGATGGGCGGCTGACGCCGCCGGGGCGTGGCCGCCTTGTCTTCGCCGCGTGCGGCGCTCAAAAGCAGGCGATGAACCTGACGGTGAATGGAGAGGTCCGGGCGTTCGCCGACGTCGCCGATGTGGCGGGGCTGGTGGCGGCGCTGGGGCTGGACACGCGCAAGGTGGCGGTGGAGCGGAACCTGGAGATCGTGCCCAGGTCGGCCTATGCGAAGACCCCGCTCGCCGACGGCGACCGGATCGAGATCGTGGCTTTTGTCGGAGGCGGCTGAGATGGACGGGTCCACACACACGGACGACAGCTGGTCGGTCGCCGGGCGCACGTTCCGGTCGCGCCTGATCGTCGGCACCGGCAAGTACAAGGACTACGCCCAGAACGCGGCGGCGGCCGAGGCGGCGGGGGCGGAGATCGTCACCGTGGCGCTGCGGCGGGTGAACCTGTCCGACGTCAACCAGCCGATGCTGAGCGACTTCGTGAAGCCGGACCGCTTCACCTATCTGCCCAATACGGCCGGTTGCTACACGGGCGAGGACGCCGTGCGCCTGCTGCGGCTGGCCCGCGAGGCCGGCGGCTGGGACCTGGTGAAGCTTGAGGTGCTGTCGAACACCCCGCACCTGCTGCCCGACATGGAAGAGACGCTGCGGGCGCTGAAGCTGCTGATCGCCGACGGCTTCCAGGTGATGGTCTACTGCTCGGACGACCCGGTCTATGCGAAGAAGCTGGAGGACGCGGGCGCCGCGGCCATCATGCCGGCCGCCGCGCCGATCGGCTCGGGCCGGGGCATCCAGAACCTGCTGAACCTGGGACTGATCATCGAACAGACGAAGGTGCCGGTGCTGGTGGACGCGGGCGTGGGCACGGCCTCGGACGCGGTGATCGCCATGGAGCTGGGTTGCGACGCGGTGCTGATGAACACCGCCATCGCCGAGGCCAAGGACCCGATCCGCATGGCGCGCGCCATGCAGCACGCGGTCATCGCCGGGCGCGAGGCGTTCCTGGCGGGGCGCATGGGCAAGCGCATGTATGCCGACCCGTCGTCGCCGTTGAGCGGGTTGATCTAGGGGCATTCGGGCTTCGTCGTTTTTGACCACGGACCACACGGACGGGTGGGGTTCGCAGGCGAGGTCGTGCGCGCCGCAGGCGCTTTGTTTTGTCCACGAACCACACGAACCACACGAACGGGCGGCGGCCCGGTCGGGGATACCGTTCGTGTGGTTCGTGTGGTTCGTGGACATTGAATATCGGCGCTGACGCGCCATTCCACCCGCTCGTCATCGCCCGGCTTGTCCGGGCGACCCAGGATCGCAGGCGTGGGCCGGCGGTGCGCGGCGGGGCCGTGCGATGTGATCCGGCGCGGAGATCATGGGTGGCCCGGACAAGCCGGGCCATGACGAGCAAAGAGAGAGAGGCTCAGCTCGAGTCGGCGCGCGCCGGGGCCTTTGGATCCGCATCGTCGATATCGGGGTCGGCGAGGTTTCGCCAGTCTTGGGCGCGGTCGATGGGCAGGCCCAGGGCGGCGCAGGTTTCGAACACCTCGTCGTCGAGGGACTTGTCCGTGGGCGGGGGGCGCTGGCGGCGGGATTCGAGGCGTTCTTCCAGGAAACCGAAGAGCTCGTCGGGGGTCTCATCGACCTCCAGGCGTTCGCGCTCGTCCCAGATCACCCGGCGCACGGCGGCGCGTAGCTCGGCTTCGCGTTCGAGGATGGCGGGGTCGATGGGCGGCCGGGGCGTGGGGATGTCCTCGCGCTCGTCCTCATCTTCCTCTTCCTCATAGTCCTCATCGTCATCATGGCCGAACCAGCCGGTGTCGCCGCCTTCGGGTTCGGCGATGCGGGTGATGTGATTCAGCATCGCCGC
>JAIXTR010000097.1 GCA_027483845.1 Caulobacteraceae bacterium
CGACGAGCGCGAACAGACGCTCAACCAGCTGCTGGTCGAGATGGACGGCTTCGAATCCAACGAAGGCATCATCCTGATCGCCGCCACCAACCGTCCCGACGTGCTGGACCCCGCGCTGCTGCGTCCGGGCCGCTTCGACCGCCAGGTGGTCGTGCCGAATCCGGACATCAACGGCCGCGAACGCATCCTGCGGGTCCATATGAAGAACGTGCCGCTGGCGGCCGACGTCGACGTGAAGGTCGTTGCGCGCGGCACCCCCGGCTTCTCGGGCGCCGACCTGGCCAATCTGGTCAACGAAGCCGCCCTGATGGGCGCGCGCAAGAACCGTCGCATGGTCACCATGCGCGACTTCGAAGACGCCAAGGACAAGGTCATGATGGGCGCCGAGCGCCGGTCGATGGTGATGACCGAGGACGAGAAGAAGCTGACGGCCTACCACGAGGGCGGCCACGCCCTGGTGGCGCTGAACGTCCCCAACACCGACCCGGTGCACAAGGCCACGATCATCCCGCGTGGCCGCGCGCTGGGCATGGTCATGCAGCTGCCGGAACGCGACAAGTTCTCGATGAGCTACCAGCAGATGACGTCGCGACTGGCGATCCTGTTCGGTGGCCGCGTGGCCGAGGAGATGATCTTCGGCAAGGAGCACATCACGTCAGGCGCCTCGTCGGACATCGGCCAGGCCACCAAGCTGGCGCGCGCCATGGTGACCAAGTGGGGCTTCTCCGACCTGCTGGGCGCTGTGGAATACGGCGAGAACCAGGAAGAGGTGTTCCTGGGCCACTCGGTCGCCCGCAACCAGAACGTCTCGGAAGACACCGCCAAGATCATCGACCAGGAGGTCAAGCGTCTGGTGAAGATGGGCGAGGACGAAGCGCGCCGCATCCTGACCGAGAAGCTGGACGAGCTGCACACGCTGGCCAAGGCCCTTCTCGAGTACGAGACCCTGACCGGCGATGAGATCGTCAACGCCCTGAAGGGCGTGGCCCCCAGCCGCGACGACAGCGAAGCCAAACGCCCGAGCGGACCGGCCGTCGCCGTGCCGATCTCGCCCAAGCCCAGCGCCGAACCGGCGTAAGCCGGGGCCCAAGTCGGATAACTCGGGCGGCTGCCGAAAGGCGGCCGCCCTTTTTCGTATCCGGACGCCCGCGACAGCGGGGCCGCATCCACGTATGACCGGCGGGAAGTCGTCGCATGAACGCCCGTCCGCCCAGCATCGTCCGCCCCAAAGTCATGGGCATCGTCAACGCCACGCCGGACAGCTTTTCCGACGGCGGCCGCTTCCTCGCGCCCGCGGCCGCGCTGGAGCATGCCCGGCGGCTGATCGCCGATGGGGCGGACCTGTTGGATGTGGGGGCGGAATCCACACGTCCGGGCGCCGAGCCTGTGAGCGCCGAGACCGAGATCGAGCGCATTGCGCCGCTCATCGCCGCTCTGCGCCAGGAAACGGACATCCCCATCTCGGTCGACACGATGAAGCCGGACGTGGCGCGCGCCGCGATGGCCGCGGGCGCGACGATCTGGAATGACGTCACCGCTCTGCGGCATTCGCCGGCCAGCCTGTCGGCGGCGGCGGACCTAGGCTGCGATGTCGTCTTGATGCACATGCAGGGACAGCCGCGCACCATGCAGTCTGAGCCCGTCTACGCAGACGTGGTCGGCGAGGTGACGACGTTCCTGGCGGAGCGGGCCGCGGCGGCGCTGGCGGCGGGAGTGGCGCGGGAGCGGATCTGGCTCGACCCCGGGATCGGCTTCGGCAAGCACCCGATCCAGCACAACCTGCCCCTGCTGGCGCAGCTGGGCCGCATCGTGGCCCTCGGTTTCCCGGTCCTGCTGGGCGCGAGCCGCAAGGCTTTCATTGGGGCCCTGGACGGCGGCGCGCCCGCCGACCGGCGCCTCGGCGGCTCTGTCGCCGCCGCCCTCGCTGGGGCCGCCGCTGGCGTCGCGGCCGTGCGGGTCCATGATGTGCGCGAGACGGTCCAGGCGCTGGCCATCCAGCACGCCATCTCCCAGGCCGCTTTGGCCGCTTCTCCCAACCGGTGACCCGACGCATGCAGACCCTCGGCCGAGTCCTGATCATCGCCGGTTCCGACAGTGGAGGCGGCGCCGGCGTTCAGGCGGACATCAAGACCGTCACGGCGCTGGGCGGCTATGCGGCCACGGCGATCACCGCGGTCACCGTGCAGAACACCCTGGGGGTCACCGGCGTCCATCCGATCCCCTTGAGCGTGATCGAGGCCCAGGCCAGGGCCGTGCTTTCCGACATCGGCGCAGATGTCATCAAGACCGGCATGCTGGGCGACGCCGCCACGGTGGATCTCGTGGCGCGTCTCCTCGCGGAGGTCGGCGTCCCGGCGGTGGTCGATCCCGTCATGGTGGCCAAGGGCGGCGCGTCCCTGCTGGCGGCCGACGCGGTGGCGGCGGTGCGCGAGCGGCTGATCCCCCATGCGGCGTTGCTGACCCCCAACGCGCCAGAAGCCGCGACCCTGACCGGCCTGACCGTGGAGACCACCGACGATCTGCGGCGCGCCGGCGACGTCCTGCTTGGCGCGGGCGCGCGGGCTGTGCTGATGAAGGGCGGGCATGTGGCGGGGGAACGGGTCGTGGACCTCTTGCTCACTCACGACGGCGAGACGGCGTTCGAGGGCGAGCGGATCGACAGCCGCCACACCCATGGCACCGGTTGTACCCTAGCCTCGGCCTGCGCGACCGGCCTGGCCCAAGGCTTGCCGCTTGAGGCTGCCGTGGCCCGCGCCTGGGACTATGTGCATGAGGCCATGCTGCAGGCGCCAGGGTTCGGCTCCGGCCACGGGCCGCTCGATCACGGGTGGCCGCTGCGGGGCCGCGCGTGAGCCCCGAGGTCCGTCTCGAAGAGATCCTCCGCCGCTCAGGGCCGCTGATGCAGGTGCTGCGGACCCTGCGCGAGCTGGACCCGCCGGACTGGCTGGTGTTCTCCGGCGCCATCTACCAGCGGGTCTTCAACGACCTGACCGGCCGGCCGCTGGACTATGGAATCAAGGACTACGACGTCGCCTACTTCGACGACTCCGACATCTCCTACGAGGCCGAGGACGTGGTGATCCGCCGGGTGGCGGCGGCGTTCGAACCGCCGTTGCGCGACATGGTCGAGGTACGGAACCAGGCCCGGGTCCACGTCTGGTTCGAGGCTCATTTCGGCGAGCCCTATGCGCCGCTCGCCAGCACCGTCGAGGCCCTGACCCGCTTCGTCAGCCCCGTCTTCGCCGTCGGCGTGCGGCTGGAGCCCGACGATGCGATGCGAATCCACGCGCCGTTCGGCCTGGACGACCTGTTCGCCATGCGAATGCGCCACAACCCGAACCGCCGCAGCCCGAACTTCGCCAAGATCGCCGCCGGCGCCCAGGCGCGGTGGCCCGAGCTGACCGTCATCCCCGACTAGCGGCGGTAGACGTCCGGGTCGCGGATCTCCATCCAGTTTTCCGGCGCCGTCAGAGCGGTGAACCCGAACTGCCGATAGAGGCCATGCGCATCACGGGTCGCCAGGTGCAGGCGGCGCAGGCCCTGCAGATCGGGGTGAGCCTTGAGGTAGGCCATCATCTGCTTCCCCAGCCCTGCGCCGCGATGCGCCTCGTCGACGAAGACGTCGCAAACCCAGCCAAACGTGGCCCGATCCGTCACCACCCGCGCCATGGCCGCCATGACGCCGTCGGCCGCATAGACCCCGATGGTCAGGCTGTTCGCGCAGGCTCGGGAGAAGGTCTCGAGCGGAATTCGCTCCGCCCAATAGCTCTGCGTCGAGATCCAACGGTGGGCCCGGGCCAGGTCGAACCTCTCGCGCGCGTCGCTTACCTCGTAGCTCATGCTGGTCCTCCGTCGGTCCATGTGGCGGGAACTGGCCCTTGCCGCCGCGGCGGTCCGGCCGCAAGTCCAGAAGGCCATTTCGAGGAGGCCTGTTTTGCGCCAGTGGACTGTCGATGCGTTCGCCGCCCAACCCTTTCGGGGCAACCCGGCCTGCGTGGTCGAACCCTTCGACGCCTGGCCCGACGCCGCCTGGATGCAGGCCCTGGCCGCCGAGAACAACCAGGCGGAGACGGCCTTCCTGTTGCGCACCGCCGATCCGGCCCGCTTCGGCCTGCGTTGGTTCACCCCGGCGCTGGAAGTCCCGCTCTGCGGCCACGCCACCCTGGCGTCGAGCCACGTCCTGTTCGCGGCGTTGGGATGCGAGGCCGAGCGGATCACCTTCGACACCCTGTCCGGTTCCCTCATCGTGAGCCGGGCGGGCGACGGCTACGAGATGGACTTTCCCGCCCAGCCGCCCGTCCGGACCGCCACGCCCCCCGGTCTCGCCGAGGCACTGGGCGCCGAGCCCGCCGAGGTCTGGGCGTCAACCTATCTGGTCGCCCTTTTCGACAACCCTCAGACGGTGCGCGCCCTGCGGCCCGACATCGCGGCGCTGAACCACATCGCCGGCGAGGCGACGGGCGGACGCGGCAACATCGGCGTCGCGGCCCTGGCCGGCAGCGGCCCTCACGACGTGATCGACCGGTTCTTCGCCCCGGGCTCGGGCATCCCGGAGGATCCCTGCACGGGGTCCCTGCACTGCATCCTGGCGCCGCTCTACGCCGACAAGCTGGGCCGACCGGTGATCCGCTTTCACCAGGCCTATCCGGGTCGGGGCGGCGACCTGACGTGCGAGACGCGTGGCGATCGCGTCCTGCTGCGCGGCCAGGCCGTCACCACCATCGAGAGCCGACTGCACGTTTGATCCCGACATCAAGACGCCCCCGGAGCCGAAGCGTCGGGGGCGTCGGTGCGCGGTGGTCCGGCGCTAGCGGCGGTAGCCGTAGCCATGACCATAGTCACGGTCTCGGGTCTCGTGCTTGATCGCCTGGATCAGGCGATCCCAGCGGCGCTCGAGCACCGCGCCCTCGCGGCTGGTCAGGCCGCCGCGGCGGAGAGAAGACTCGAGGCGAGCGTAGTCGCGCACCTCGTCTTGCAGTTGGCGAGCTTCGCGCGGGGTCAGCTCGCGGTTGCGGAGGCCTTGATCGATCCGGCGCTCGGCCGTAGCGACGCGCGCGCTGTCTCGTTGGCCGTAACCGCGGCTGTCGTAGCCACGGTCCTCGTAACCGCGGCTGTCGTAACCGCGATCGTCGTGGCGGTACGGCTGGGCGGCGGCAGGCGCGGCGGCGGCCGTCACGGCCGCGACCGCGGCCAGGCTGGCGAAAAGGGTCTTGGCGGTGAGGGTCTTCATCGTGGGTCTCCAGATCCATGTCGGCCGGTAGCGGCCTTCAGTGGACACAAGAAACCATGCTGCGCCTGACGCGCGTCTGAGCCGCACGTTGGCTGCGGTTCAGGTAGATGACCCGAATGTCAGGCGGCGGAGCTGGCCTGAAGCGCCGGGGAGACCCGATCGGTGGCCGCGGCCTGCAGCACGCTGGAAATCGCGTCGTAGAGCTTGGCGATCTCGATCGGCTTGGCCACGTGGGCGTCCATGCCGACCGCCAGATACTCCTCGACCTGGTGGGTCAGGGCGTTGGCGGTGAGGGCGACGATCGGGGTGCGGCGGCGGCCCGTGGCCGTCTCGGCCTCGCGGATGGTCGACGCGGCGGTGATGCCGTCCATGACGGGCATCTGGATGTCCATGAGGATCAGGTCGTAGGCCCCGGTACGCCACGCCTCGACGGCTTCCTTGCCGTCCGGGACGATATGCACCTCGATGCCCAGCGAACCCAGAACTGCGGCCAGGACCTGTTGGTTGGTCGGATTGTCCTCGGCGGCCAGAAGGCGCAGGTCGCCGTCGCCTGCCGAGGGCGTCGGATCGGCCGCCTGCAGCGACGCGGGCCGGCCCCTAGCCATCGTCAGTTCGACGGTGAAGGTCGAGCCATGGCCCTCGCGGCTTTCCACGTCGATCGAGCCGCCCATCATCTGGGTGAGCTCGCGACAGATGGCCAGCCCGAGGCCCGTGCCGCCGAAGCGGCGGGTCGCCGAGTTGTCCGCCTGGGTGAACTTCTCGAACAGGCTGGGCAGCTTCTCGGGCGAGATGCCGACGCCGCTGTCGCGGACGACGATCCGCAGGCCGCCCTTCTCGCTGACGCCCACCTGGGCGCCGACGGAGCCGCTCGGCGTGAACTTGATCGCGTTGGACAGCAGGTTGCCCAGGATCTGGCGCAGGCGGTCGGCGTCGCCGCGCCACCAGCCCCGCGCCTCGTCCGCGACGGTGATATCGAAGGCCAGACCCTTGGCCTTGGCCATGATCTCGAAGCTCTCGCGCGCGTGGTCGACCGTCGCATCGATGTCGAAGTCGTCTTCGAACAGGGTCAGCTTGCCGGCCTCGATCTTTGAGAGGTCCAGCACGTCGTTCAGCACCGCCAGCAGCAGGCCGCCCGACCGGCGGATCACGTCGAGGCGGTCGCGCTGGACCGGGGCCAGGTCGCCCAGGGCCATCACCTCGGCCATGGCCAGCACGCCGTTGAGCGGCGTGCGAATCTCGTGGCTCATATTGGCCAGGAACTGGGTCTTCAGCACATTGGCGGCGTTGGCGGCGTCGCGCGCCAGTTCCAGCTCGCGCATGGCGCCCTTCAGATCGTCCTCACGCTCGGCAAGCTTGCCCAGCAGGTGGTTGAAGCTCTCGGTCAGGCTCTGGAACAGCTCGTCCGAGGCGTCGACGACCACCGGATTGAAGTTCCCGCCGGCGGCGACCTCATGCATCGCCTGCGACAGCACCTGGACCGGCTGGATGACCCGATGCGCCAGGCTGCGGGCCAGGAACAGAGCCACGCCGACGCCGCCGAACAGCAGGACGAAGGTTAGGGCGATGAACTGCGGCAGCATTGGCGTCAGCGACGGCTGATTGACCGTCATGGTGAAGCGGCCGGCGGTCCGGCCGTCGACGACGATGTCCTTGGTGATCGTCTCGGTCGGCGCCTTAACGGTCTGCGGAACCTGGAAGCTGGCGACGACACGGCCGGAGGCGTCGATCACCTGGCCGGAAAGCACATCCTTGCTGGCCTGCACGGCGCCGACGGCCTGCGAGAGACGGACGCGATCGCCGGCGGCCAG
>JAIXTR010000336.1 GCA_027483845.1 Caulobacteraceae bacterium
CGGGATGGGAGGGCGGCGCGGACCCACGACTATTCCGGCGTCCAGGCCTCGTAGTCGCCGGTGGAGACCTGCCGGTCCCCGCCGCGCGAGATCGCGCCCTTCGGCTTCCGGGCGTAGATGGTGCCGGTCAGGTTCGGGAGGTGGCTCTTTTCCCACGGCTTGATCACGAACGGCTCGACCGTCGGCGGCTCGTCGAAGGTGTAGCGCAGCCAGCCGTGCCAGTCGGGCGTGACCTTCGAGGCGTCGGCATAGCCCTTGTAGATCACCCAGCGGCGCTTGCGGCCCTTGTCGTAGGCGTCGTGGTCGTCACGGGCCTCGTAGTACTTGTTGCCCAGTTCGTCCTGGCCGACGAAGCGGCCGCGACGGGCGACGGTGAAGTGGATGCCGGTCGTGGCGCCGTTCCACCAGGTGAAGATCGTCTTCAGGACGGACAAATCAGGGCTCTCGGGGCTCGAATTTCGCGCGGACTATAGGCGGGCGCCCCCGGAGCGTCCAGCGAAGCCCGTGTCGCACGCGAAGGCCAATATGTTGGGGATAAGGGCGTGCGAACCCCCACATCTATTGCTTAGGGCGCGCGGCGACGCCTAGGCTGACCTGTCAGGGAGTCGAGCCGCATCATGAGCGAAATGTCGCGCGCGGGAATCGAGGGGCGAATCCTGGAGCTGGGCGACCGCCTGGTCGAGGTCGAGGCTCCCGCCCACTTCACCAACGCCCGGGTCGAGGCCTGGATGGACTGGGCCGGCGGACGGACGGACCTGCCGGCCGCAATCCTGCAATATGCCTATGGTCTGGCCGGCAAGGCTCAGACCAAGGGCCTGACCAAAGACCTCAAGAGCCGCACCAGGTTCCGCGAGGCAATCACCGAGGCGATGACGCTGGGCGCGATCGCCATGACGCCCGCGACGGAGCCGCTGCGGGTGCTGGATCCAGGCGAGGCTCATCTGGATCGGATGACGGCGTCGCATCGCGGACGCGAAGCGGCCCAGGCCGCCGCCCGGCTGTTGGGCGCGCGGCTGCAAGCGGTGATGGATGCCGTCCTGCGCTGCGAGGGCGGCCCGGAGGCCTGCGCCGACCCGACGCGCAACACCAGCCTGGCCCGCGCCGCCGAGGCGGCCCGGGCCGTGGGCGCCGCGGACGAGACGATCCTGGAGGCGGTCGCCCTGGCGCGCGCCGGCGAAACGACCTGGCTCAGCGCGCCCCCGCCTCCCGCGCCGGCGACGCCGCTCGTTGCGCTGGCGGGCGAAAGCGCAGTCCTCGCGCGGGCCGCCTGGACCACGGGCCGGGTCATCGCCGCCGCCAACGACATGACCGCCGCCGCCATCGCGGAGGCGGCCGGCCTCGCCAAGGCTGGCGTCGAGCTGATGGCCTACTGGCGGAACGACGCCTTTGACGAGGCCGCCTTCGCGGTGGGCGTCAATTTGGCCGCCGTCGCCCTGGCGGCCGAGGCCGAGGGGCCGATGATGCTGGGCCTGGGCGGTCTTGGCGACTGGCTGGTCGCGCAGGGTTTCGACTACGATAGCGAGGAGGCCCGACAGGCGGTCCGGAACCTGTTCCAGGCGGCGCGGACAGCGACAGACGCTCTGGATCTCGACCTGCGCCTGGGGCTCATCAACGATCCTGAACTCGCCCTCCGGCTCGGCGTCAGGCTGGACGCCGCGCCCTGGAACGGGCCCGTCACCTTCGCCGAGACCGCCGACGGCGAGATGGTGCGAGTGCTGTCGGAAGCCGCCATCCTGGGGGCGACGGCATCCGGCGCCGATCTCGCGATCGTACGCGACAGCCTGTTGGGCCATCGCAGCCTCGCGGACGCGCCCGGCGTGAACCACCAGACCCTGGCGGCGCGGGGGTTCACCAGCCTCGAAATCGCGGCCGCCGAGGCCGAACTGCCCTTCGTTCGCCAGCTGTCGCAGGCGTTCACCGCCGCCGTTCTCGGCGAGGGGTTCCTGCGTGACGTGCTGGGGGCCACACCGGACCAGCTGGCCGACCCGGCGCTGGATGTGCTGTCCCTCGCGGGCTTTGCCCCCGATGAGGTCGCCGCGGCGCAAGGTCATGCTCTGGGCGCCGACGATCTCGGTCAGGCGAACGACCTGACCCAGGATCAGCGGCGCGTGCTGCGCGCCGGCGCCGAACTGCCGCCGGCTGCAGAGGCCGCGATGCTCGCAGCGCTTGCGCCCGTGCTGGATGCGCCCCCGGTGCTGGACGTCACCCTGCCCTGGGATGCGAGCATCGACGATGTGCGCGACCTCATCGCGAGGAGTCCCGTGGCGATCCGAGTGCGCCGGGCCGCGCCGCCGGCCACGCTGACCCTCGACATTCCGCCAGTCAGCCATCTGCCGGCCCGCCCGGTTGCGACGCCTCCGCCGCAGCCGGAGGAACGGATCGTCGAGCGGATCGTCGAGCGCGAGCGGACCCGCCAAAAGCTGCCGGATCGCCGCAAGGGGTACATCCAGAAGGCCAGCGTCGGTGGCCACAAGGTCTATCTGCACACCGGCGAATACGACGACGGCCAGCTGGGCGAGATCTTCATCGACATGCACAAGGAAGGCGCGGCCTTCCGCTCGTTGATGAACAACTTCGCGATCGCGATCTCCATCGGCCTGCAATACGGCGTGCCGCTGGACGAGTTCGTGGACGCCTTCGTCTTCACGCGGTTCGAGCCGGCGGGGTCGGTCACGGGCAACGACACCGTGAAGTCGGCCACCTCGATCCTCGACTACATCTTCCGGGAGCTCGGGATCAGCTATCTGGGCCGCAAGGAGCTGGCCAGCGCCGACCCAGGCGAACTCAACGCCGATGGCCTGGGACGCGGCAAGGCTGACGCGACCGGGATCGAGGACGCCGAGCCCCAGCCGCAGCCGGCCTCGCGGTTCATCTCCCGAGGCTTCGCCCGGGGCGCAGCGCCGGACAACTTGGTGTTCCTGCCCTCGGCCAATCGCGGGCCGGGACCCGCCGCACTGGCCGCCGCAGAAGTGTGCGCGGCCTGCGGTGATATCGCCGTGGTCAAGAAGGGCCAGGCGCTGATCTGCGAGACCTGCGGCACGCGGGCCGCCCGCGCGCCCGAGGATCAGACGGGCTAACCATCAAGGCTAACTGGCTGGAAGTTACCGCGATTTAAGTGGCGCCGCAGGAGCTCAGCGGGCAGAGGTGACCGTGAGCTGATCAAGGAACCCTGTCACGGATGTCCCGTACCGCCCGCCTCCTGGCCGCCACGGCCGCCGTGCTCGCGATCGTCCCGATCGCTGGACGGGCGGTGGCCGGCGAAGACAAGGAGATCCGGCGTCAGGACTCGTTCGGCGGATCCTGTGTGAAATGCGAGCTTTCCGGCCGCAACCTCTCAGGCGCGCGGATCATCGGGGCCAACTTCTCGGGCGCCTCGATGATGGGGGCCAACCTCCGCGACGCGAAGTTCCTGGCCTCGGTGTTCGTCGGCGCCGACCTCACCAAGGCCGACCTCAGCGACTCGGCGATGACCGGGGCGAACTTCACCAGCGCCAACCTGACGAACGCCCGACTGCGGTCCAGTGAGGCCAACGGCGTGGTGTTCGGCATGGCCAACCTGACCCGGGCCGATCTGTCGGACGTCGAGGCCACGGGAGCCATATTCCGCAAGGCCATCATGGTGGGCGCCGTCCTGCGCTCGGCAATCCTGCGGGGGGTGATCTTCGAAGGCGCAGATCTCAGCCGCGCGGTGCTGACCGACATAGAGGCGACGGGCGCCAACTTCGTCAGGTCACGGCTGACCGGGGCCAACTTCCGTTCGGCCGAGCTGACCGCCGCCAACCTGAGCCGCGCCGACGCGCAGGGCGTGACGTTCCAGGACGCGGAGCTCAGCAACGCCACCCTGTCCTACGGAGCGTTCAACCAGGCGTCGTTCCGCTCAACGGACCTGACCAATGCCAACCTGACCGGGGCGATCGTCGATGGCGCCGATTTTCGGGACGCCGACCTCTCCCGCACGATGCTGCATGGCGTCGACCTGTCGGGCGCCCGCGGCCTGACCCAGGATCAAATGGACGACGCCTGTGGCGACGGCCGGACCAAGGCTCCGCGCGGCCTCACCGTGCGGATCTGCAACGGCGTGCGCCTGATCATGCGGCAGGAGCCGCCGCGACCGGCGATGCGGATGGTCCCGGCGATGCCGGCCAAGACGCCGGCGCCGCCAGCGCCGCCAGCCGCGCCGCGGTACTTCACGATCCTCGAACGCTAAGCGGCGTCCGGCCGAGGCCGGGCCCGCCGCGCGCCGGCCCTAGCTGGCCTTGAGCGGTGGCGCCAGGCGGATGTGCAGCTCTTTCAGCTGCTTGTCCTCGACCTCGGAGGGCGCGTTCATCATCAGGTCCTGCCCCTGCTGGTTCAGCGGGAAGGCGATGACCTCGCGGATCGCGACCTGGTTGGCCAGCAGCATGACGATCCGGTCGATGCCAGGCGCCAGACCGCCGTGCGGCGGCGCGCCGTGGCGGAACGCGTTCAGCATGCCGCCAAACTGCTCCTCGACCACCTCGGGACCGTAGCCGGCGACCGCGAAAGCCTTCAGCATGATCTCTGGCAGGTGGTTCCGGATGGCGCCCGAGCACAGCTCGTAACCGTTGCAGACGATGTCGTACTGGTAGGCCAGGATATCCAGCGGATCCTTGGTGTTCAGCGCTTCCAGCTCGCCCTGCGGCATCGAGAACGGGTTGTGGCTGAAGTCGACCTTATTGGTCTCCTCGTTCATCTCGAACATCGGGAAGTCGACGATCCAGACGAACTCGAAGCGGTTCTCGTCCACGAGCTTCAGGTCCGTGCCCACCTTGGTGCGCGCCGAGCCGGCGAACTTGGCGAACACCTTGGGGTCGCCCGCCACGAAGAAGGCGGCGTCGCCCTTGCCCAGGCCCAGTTGGCCCATGACCGCGTCGGTCTTTTCCGGGCCGAGGTTCTTGGCGATCGGGCCACCCCAGCCGCCCTGGTCGTCGGACCAGAAGATGTAGCCCAGGCCCGGCTGGCCCTCGCCCTGCGCCCAGCTGTTCATGCGGTCGCAGAACGCGCGGGAGCCGCCCGTCGGCGCGGGGATGCCCCATACCGCGTTCTTGGCGTCTTCCAGGATGCGGGCGAACAGCCCGAAGCCGCCGCCGCGGAAGGGGTCCGAGACGTCCTGCATGACGATTGGGTTGCGCATGTCCGGCTTGTCGGTGCCGTACTTGCTCATGCACTCCCGGTAGGGGATGCGCGGGAACGGGTACGGGGTGACCGGCTTGCCCTCGGCGAACTCCTCGAACACACCGTGCATGACGGGCTCGATGGCCGCGAAGACGTCTTCCTGGGTCACGAAGCTCATCTCGACGTCGAGCTGGTAGAACTCCAGGCTGCGGTCGGCGCGCAGGTCCTCGTCGCGGAAGCACGGCGCGATCTGGAAGTAACGGTCGAACCCCGAAACCATCAGCAGCTGCTTGAACTGCTGGGGCGCCTGCGGCAGCGCATAGAACTTCGACGGATGCAGCCGCGACGGCACCAGGAAGTCGCGCGCGCCTTCCGGCGACGAGGCGGTCAGGATCGGGGTCTGGTACTCCAGGAAGCCCTGGCCGATCATGCGGTTGCGGATCGACTGGATTACCTTCGACCGCAGCACGATGTTCTTGTGCAGGGTCTCGCGGCGCAGATCCAGGTGGCGGTTCTTCAGCCGGATCTCTTCCGGATAGTCGGGCTCGCCGAAGACCGGCAGCGGGAGCTCCGAGGCTTCCGACAGCACCGTGATCTCCGCGGCGCGGATCTCGATCTCGCCTGTCGGCAGGTTCGGGTTCACCGTCTCGGCCGAACGGGCCAGGACCTCGCCATCGACCCGGATCACGCTCTCGGCGCGCAGCCGCTCGACCACCGCGAACCCGGGGGTGTCGGGGCTGATCACCAGCTGCGTCAGGCCGTAGTGGTCGCGCAGGTCGATGAAGACGAGCCCGCCGTGGTCGCGCTTGCGGTGGATCCAGCCCGAGAGGCGGACCGTCTTGCCGGTGTCGGCGGCGCGAAGCGCGCCGCAGGTGTGGGTGCGGTAGGCGTGCATTTTCCGGGGGAAATCAGCTGTTTTACGAGGCGCGGAAGGGCGCATGGGGGGCCTCGAAAGTCAAGGCGCGCTGCGGGCCGCCCGCTTGACACCCGGCGCGAGCCCCCATCCCATCCGCAGGTTGATCCGGGGATTTCCAGTGCACAGAGCCTTCGGCGCCGCGCTTGCGGTGCTCGTCAGCGCAAGCCTCACCGCCTGCGCCACCACCACCGCCACGCCGCCGTCCAGCAAGAGCGCGGGCACGACGCCATCCGCCCAGGCGAGCGCGCCGCTGCCCAAGGGGCTGGACCCGGCCGCGTCGAAGGACCCCTTCCCGAGCACCTATCGTCCCCTCCCCGGCCGCGCCACCGCCCTGGTCGGCGCCACCGTACTCACGGGCACAGGGGCGCGCATCGACAACGGCACGGTGCTGATCAAGGACGGCCGGATCGCCGCTGTCGGCGCCGGCCTGGCGGTTCCGGCGGGCTACGAGACGCTCGACGCGCGGGGCAAGTGGGTGACCCCCGGCCTGATCGACACCCATTCGCACCTTGGCGTCTACGCGGCGCCGGATGCGCCGGCGCATTCCGATGGCAACGAGGCCACCGATCCCAACACGGCGCAGGTGTGGGCCGAGCACTCGGTCTGGCCGCAGGATCCGCAGTTCAACCTGGCGCGGGCCGGCGGGGTGACGACCCTGCTGGTGCTCCCCGGCTCGGCCAACCTGTTCGGCGGGCGGGGCGTCACCCTGCGCAACGTGCCCGCGCGCACGACGCAGGACATGAAGTTCCCCGGTGCGCCCTACACCCTCAAGATGGCGTGCGGTGAGAACCCGAAGCGGGTCTATGGCGGTCGGAGCCGGTCGCCGTCGACGCGGATGGGAAACGTCGCGGGCTATCGCGCCGCCTGGATCAACGCCGCCGACTACGCGCGCAAGTGGGACGACTATCGCGCCAAGGTCGCCCGAGGCGACAAGGCCGATCCGCCGAAGCGCGACCTGCAGCTCGACACCCTGGCGGGCGTGCTGAAGGGCGAGATCCTGGTCGAGAACCACTGCTACCGGGCCGACGAGATGGCCCAGATGATCGATATCGCGAACGAGTTCGGCTATCGGATCACCGCCTTCCACCACGCGGTCGAGGCCTACAAGATCGCCGATCTGCTGGCCAAGAACGACATCTGCACCGCGACCTGGACCAACTGGTGGGGCGGCAAGCTGGAGTTCAACGACGCGATCGAGGCGAACGTCCCGCTCATCGACGCCGCCGGCGCTTGCGCGATCATCAAGTCGGACGATCCGGATGTGATCCAGCGGCTGAACCAGGAGGCCGCGGAGGCCATGGCCGCCGGCCGCGCCGCGGGACTCGACATCAGCGAAGCGCACGCGATCCGCTGGATCACGGCCAATCCGGCGAAGGCCCTGGGCATCCTGGCCGAAACCGGCACCCTGGAAGCCGGCAAGCGCGGCGACGTGACCCTTTGGGACGCCAACCCCTTCTCGATCTACGCCCGGGCGCAGCGGGTCTGGGTCGACGGCGGCCTCGCCTACGACCGCACCGATCCGCGCTTCCAGGCGCGTTCCGACTTCGAACTGGGCCTGGAGGTCCGCCGATGATCCGCCGTCTCGCAACCCTGCTGGCCGCGACGGCGCTCGTCGCGGCGTCCGGCGCCCAGGCGGCGACGATCGCCATCGTCAACGTGCGGATCCTCAATCCCGGCGCGGCGGAGATTCCGGTCGGAACCGTGGTCGTCCGCGACGGCAGGATCGTCGCCGTGGGCGCAAGCGTGCCCACCCCGGCCGGCGCACAGGTCGTGGACGCGAAGGGTGGCGTGCTCACCCCGGGCTTTGTCGCAGTGAACAGCATGCTGGGCGCGGTTGAGATCTCCGCCCTCGGCGACGATGTGGACGTGAAGACGCCCGACATCGGCGCCGCCTTCGATGTGCAGTACGCGTTGAACCCGGACTCGAACGTCATCCCGGTCGCGCGCCTCGGCGGGATCACCACGGCGGTTGTGACTCCCCGGGCCGAGGGCGGTCAGGGCGGCGCCGGCGAGCACGACGACAGCGGTGCGGACGCCACGTCCGGCGCGCCGTCGTCCGAGAACGCCCACCACCTGTTCGCGGGCCAGGCGGCGGTGATCCAGCTGGCGCGCGGCCAGGACATGCTTCTGAAGCCGAAGGTGGCGATGGTCAGCCCATTTGGCGACGCTGGCGCGCGGGTCGCCGGCGGGGCGCGCGGGGCGGAGTTCGTCCTGCTGAAAGAAGCCCTGGAGGATGTGCGGGCCTACATGCGCAACCGCGCCGCCTACGAGCGGGCGGGCTATCGCGACCTCAGCCTGTCGCGCGCCGACCTGGAAGCGCTCATCCCCGTGGTCCAGGGGCAGATGCCGCTGATCGCGGTCGCCAATAAGGCGTCCGATATCCGCGCGGTGCTGAAGCTGGCCCGGGACGAGAAGCTTAAGCTGATCCTGTCCGGGGCTGCGGAAGCGTGGCGCGTGGCGCCGGAGCTGGCGGCGGCCGGCGTGCCTGTCATTCTGAACCCAGTCCTCGACCGGCCCACCAGCCTGGAGACCCTCGGGGCGACGATGGAGAACGCCGCCCGCCTGGAAGCGGCGGGGGTCATGGTCGCGATTGAAGGCAACAGCGCCGCGCATCGGGCCCACGAGATGCGGTACAATGCCGGCATCGCGGTCGCCAACGGCATGATGCCCCGCGGCGCCCTGGCCGCCGTGACCCTGAACCCCGCGAAGATCTTCGGTGTCGCCGGCCGCGTGGGCTCGCTGGAGCCGGGCAAGGACGCCGATCTGGTGATCTGGTCGGGCGATCCCTTCGAACCGCTCTCGAAGCCCCAGCTCATCCTGGTTCGCGGCGAGGCGCAGCCCCTGCGTTCACGGCAACTGGAGCTGCGCGACCGCTACCTCGACCTCAAGCGGCCGATGCCGCCGGGCTACACGTACTGAGGCGATCCCTCCCCAGCATTTGGGGAGGGATCGTCCCTCACTTCTCCGGGTGGGTCAGCGCCTGGTAGGTCAGCGTCCGGGCCATGCCGCCCAGGTCGTCGCCGCCGGTGCCGCCCATCCGCTGGATCATGCCGACGAAGATCACGTCGTTGGTCGGGTCGACCCAGAACCAGGTGCCGGCGGCGCCGCCCCAGCTCATCGTGCCCGTCCCTTCGAGCGTGCCCGCGGTCCGCGGATCCTTCACGACCATGAAGTCCAGCCCGAAGCCCACGGCGTCGTTGAAGCGCGTGCCCACCGAGCCGTTGGAGGAGACCAGGGCTTCCTTGGGAATGGCGTTGGTGCCCATCAGCTCAACCGACGCCGGCGAGAGGATCCGTACGCCATCCAATTCGCCCTTGTTGGCGATCATCTGGGCGAAGCGGGCGTAGTCCATCGTCGAGCCCACGAGACCCCCGCCGCCGGATTCCATGGCGGGGGGTGTGAGATAGGTGGGCATCTCGTTGCCGAAGATATTCTTGGCTTCCTCGATCTGCTTGGTCTCCTTGTTGCCCACGTAGACGGCCGCCAAGCGGTCGGCCTTGCCGGCCGGCACAAAGAAGGCGGTGTCGTTCATCTTCAGCGGCTTGAAAATCCGCTGCTCCATGAACTGGCCCAGGGTCTGGCCGGACAGGCGCTCAACGATGGCGCCCTGGATGTCCACCGAGGACGAGTAGCGCCAGGACGTGCCGGGCTGGAAGACGAGCGGGATCGTCGCGGTGCGGTCGATCATCTCCTTGAGGCTGCTTGACCCCAGGACCTGCTTCTCCCGATAGAGCTTGTCGACGGGGTGCTCGTCCTGCAGGCCGTAGCCGAAGCCGGCCGTGTGGCTCATGATCTCGCGCATGGTCGGCGGACGCTTGGCGTCCTCGAGGATCGGCTTGCCGTTGCCGTCCGTGCCGGTCATCACCTTCAGGTTCTTGAACTCGGGGATGTAGCGCGTGACGGGATCGTCCAGACGCCACTTGCCTTCCTCGAACAGGATCATCATCGCCACGCCGGTGATCGGCTTCGTCATCGAATAGATCCGGAAGATCGCGTCCTGGGTCATCGGCGCGCCCGTGGCGAGGCTCTTCTTGCCGTAGGTCTTGTAGCTGACGATCTTGCCGTGGCGGGCCAGCAAGGTGGTCATGCCGGCGACGCGACCCTGGGCGACCGTACCGGCCATGTAGGCGTCCAGCTTGGCGAGGCGGGCGCTGTCGAAGCCGACGGACTCCGGACTGGCCGCCGGGGTCAGGCCAGCCGCTGCGGCCGAAGCCGCGGGCTTCTTGGCGGTCTGGGCGTAGCTCGCCCCGGCAGGCGTCAGCACCAGCGAGATCGCGGTCATCGCGACCGCGAAGCGGGTCGTCGTTCGAAGCATTGGGGTCCCCTCCCGGACTGATTGTTGGTGTGGAGCTTAGGGACAGGTTGTGACGGCGCAAGCACAGGTGCGTTTCATGGGCGCAATCCGCTAGCTTCGGGCCATGAAGCAACTCCTGATCGTCTGGCATTCGCGGACCGGCGCGGCGCGCGCGATGGCCGACGCGGCGGCGCGCGGCGCATCCGCCGAACCGGATTGCACGGTCCGGATGGTGACGGCCGGTCAGACCACCGCCGACGACCTGCTGGCGGCCGATGGCTACCTGTTCGCCTGCCCCGAGAACCTGGCGTCGATGTCGGGGGCGATGAAGGAGATGTTCGACCGCACCTACTACCCGCTCTTGGACCGACTGAACGGCCGGGCCTATGCGGCGATGGTGGCGGCGGGCAGCGACGGGACGGGGGCGGCGCGGCAACTGGTGCGCATCTGCCAGGGATGGCGACTCAAGCCCATCGCCGATCCCCTGATCCTGATCACCGAGGCCCAGACCCCTGAGGCGATCCTTGCGCCGAAGGCGCTTGGCGGCGATCGCCTCAAGCCTTCTGCGGACCTCGGCGCGGCGATGGCCGCCGGTCTGGCGATGGGCGTCTTCTGACGCAGAAGATCAAGCGTAGCCTGACGCGACGCGAGAGGCATGTTAGCGTGCCGCGGGGTGAAGCCGCGCTATGGGGAGGCTGGCGGTCGTCATGTTGGGGATTCAGCTCGAGGCTCTGAGCGTCGCGGAAATCCGGCGGCTGCTGGACCGCGCCCAGGCGCGCGGACAGGAGAGCCTGGCGCGCCAGTTGGAGGCCGAACTCGCCGCGCGGCCCGGTCGCGCGCCGGTGCGTCCGATGATGGTCCCTGCCCCATCCGAGCCGGCCCCTCGCCGCATGACGGTCGCCCCCGCGCGACAACCGGCCCCGGTCCGACGCCGCCGGAGTGGCCCCGCGGTCGCCGTGGCGGGGATCGCGGGCTTTGTCGGCGCGGCGCTCGCCTGGGGGATCAGCCTGACCCCGCCCCAGCCCTCGCGCCAGCTGGCCACGCTGACCGCAGGCGCCGAAGCGCCCGCGCCCCGCATTGCGGTCGCCCTGACGACCACCGCCCTGCCCGAGGAAGCCTCAGATCAACCTGCCGAGGAGCCGGCGGCGCCCGCGCTGACGGCGGTTCTGCCGCCCGAGACGGCGCGGGCCGCCACCGCGAGTTCCAATCCTTGCCTCGACCTGCCGACCGCCCGCGAACGGCTGGTCTGCGGCTATCCGAGCCTGGCGATCCTCGACCGCCGGATGAACGCGGCGCTGGCGCGGGCGCGGTCCAGCGGCGCAGACCTCGATGCCATCGAGGACGCCCAGACGGATTGGCAGACGGCTAGCGCCAACATCTCGGACCGTCTGGTGCTGAACGAACGCTACGTCCGGCGGATCGCCGAGCTCGAGTCGCAGTAGGCCATTCAGCCGCGCATGAGGTGCTCGGCCAACGCCTCGTACGATGGGATCGAGACCCGATCGAGGGGCCCGTTGCCGTTGGCCGCTGTCGGGTGCGACGCAAAACGGGCGATCACCATCTCGGCCCCTGGCGCCACGTAGCAGACCTGGCCGTGGATGCCCCGCGCCGAGTAGGCGCCGACGCGGTTGTGGCTGACCCACCACTGGTTCCGATAGCTCCAGCCCGGCAGCGTGACATAGCCGGCCTTGGCGAAGTCGGCGGTGCGCGCGCCGCCTGCGATATCGGCGACCACCGCCTCGGGCACGATCTGCTGGCCATTGTAGCGGCCGCCCAGCCGCAGCATTTCACCGAAGCGGGCCAAGTCTCGCGTGGTGACGTTGAGTCCAGCGCCGCAGAGGGCGAAGCCGGTGGCGTCGACCATCACATAGCCGTCCTCCTCCGCGCCGAGCTTCTGCCAGATCCGCTCCGACACCAGCTCAGCGAAGGGCTTGTCGGCGACCCGCTGGACGATCCACCCCAGGACCTCGGTGTTGCAGGTCTTGTAGGCGAAGGCCTCGCCGTGCTCGCCCTGCTTCTGCAGCGTCTTGAGAAAGTCGAAGATGGTGGTCGGGCCGCTGTAGCCCTTCGGCGGCGGCGAGAACCCGGCGGCGACGCCATAGAAGCGGACTTCCGCGTCGGGATCGACGTAGTCTTCGCGGTACCGAACCCCGGTGGTCATATCCATGACATGACGGACGGTTGCGTCGGCGAACGCCGTGCCCGCCAGTTCGGGGATGTATTGGGTCACCGGCGCCGACGGATCGATCGAGCCCTCGTGGGCCATCACCGCCGCCAGCAGGCCCGCGAACGACTTGGTGACCGACATCGCCAGGTGGGGCGTATGCGGCGCGAGTGCGCCACGGTAGGTCTCGTAGACGATCTGGCCCCGGTGCAGCACGACGAGGCCGTCGGTAAAGTTCACATCCACCGCCTCGCCCCAGGTCATCGCCTGGCCGTCCTGGGTGGTGAACGCGACGGCGTCCAGGTCATCGCGGAGCGTGGTGGGCAGGACGCTGGCGGTGGCGGGCCCGCGCCGGATGGCGGCGGAGGCGGCCAGTTCGCGCTGGTGGCTGAAACTCCAGCGCGTGTTGGGAAACCGCCAGCTGGTGGTGTCCGCTAAGCGCACGGTGCGCTCCGCCGACGGCGGAAAGCCCTGCATCAGGCCGGAGGCCGCCGGGTCGGTGGACGCCGCGGTC
>JAIXTR010000158.1 GCA_027483845.1 Caulobacteraceae bacterium
GCCACCAGGGCCCATGCGGGTCGCGTCGCCATGACCTAGTCCTTCGCGGGCAGCACGCCCCGGCGGATTTGATCAAGCTCGATGGACTCGAACAAGGCCTTGAAGTTGCCTTCGCCGAAGCCCTCGTTGCCCTTGCGCTGGATCAGCTCGAAGAAGATCGGACCGATCATGTTCTCGGTGAAGATCTGCAGCAGGAGGCCCTGGCCTTCGCTGGGCGCGCCGTCGATCAGGATGCGGTCCGCGCGCAGGCGGTTCACGTTCTCGCCATGGCCCGGCAGCCGCGCGTCGATGCCATCGAAATAGGTGTCGATGGTGTCCTGGAAGGTGACCCCGCGCTCGCGCATGGTCTCCACGGCGTGGAAGATGTCACCGGCCCCGAGCGCGATGTGCTGGATGCCCTCGCCCTTGTAATCCTTCAGGAACTCTTCGATCTGCGAGTGCTCATCCTGGCTCTCGTTCAGCGGGATGCGGATCTTGCCGTCCGGGCTGGTCATGGCCTTGGAGTCCAGGGCCGTCTGCTTACCCTCGATGTCGAAGTAGCGGATTTCGCGGAAGTTGAAGATGCGCTCGTAGAACTCGGCCCACTTCGACATGTTGCCGCGCTGGACGTTGTGCGTGAGGTGATCGAGGTAGGTCAGGCCGACGCTGTTCGCCTCGACCAGGGCGTCCGCCCCTTCGATCGGCAGGAAGTCGACGTCGTAGATCTCCTGCGCGCCGTAGCGGTCCACCAGATAGAGGTTCGAGCCGCCGATCCCCTCGATGGCGGGGATGTTCAGCTCCATCGGACCCACCGGGCCCTGCACCGGCGTCGCGCCGCGCTCGACGGCCAGCTTGAAGGCCTTGGCGGCGTCGCGGACGCGGAAGGCCATGGCGTTGGCCGAGGGTCCGTGCGCGCTGCGGAAGTCGGCGGCCTGGCCGACCGGCTCCATGTTCAGGATCAGGTTGATGTCACCCTGGCGGAACCGCAGGACGTTCTTGGAACGGTGCTTGGAAACGGCCGTGAAGCCCATCTTCTCGAACAGGCCCTTCAGTCGTTCGGGTTCCGGCGAGGTGAACTCGACGAATTCGAAGCCGTCGGTGCCGAGCGGATTGTCGAAGAGGTCGCGACCGGCGGTCGAAGCCTGGGCGGCGGGGGTCTGGACGTTCATCGAGAGGGCCTCCTGTTCGGGACACAACTAGTATCATATGAAACCAATTTGCGGAAGCGCCAAGACTTGGCGCGCGACGCCTGCTAGCTGGAACGACCAAGTCGCCGCCGGGATCGCGAATGTTCCGAAAGTTGTACGAGTGGGTGATGCGCCTGGCGGGCACCCGTCACGCGCCGATCGCCCTCGCCGCCGTCTCCTTCACCGAAAGCTCGTTCTTCCCGATTCCGCCCGACGCCCTGCTGGGACCGATGGTCCTGGCCCGGCGCGATAGGGCCTATGTCTACGCGACGCTCTGCACGGTGGCGTCGGTGGCCGGCGGGATGGCGGGCTACGCCATCGGCTACTTCCTCGACCCCCTTGCCCAGACGCTGCTCAGCGTGCTGGGCCATCCAGAGGGTCAGAAGGAATTCGAGAGCTGGTTCGCCCAGTGGGGCCTCTGGATCATCCTGGTGAAGGGGGTGATCTTCATCATCCCCTACAAGCTGGTGACCATCGCCGCCGGCTTGGCGCACTTCGACTTTTTCACCTTCGTCTGGGCGTCGGTGATCACCCGCAGCGTGCGGTTCTTCATGGTGGCGGCGGTGCTCAAGCACTTCGGCGCGGCCATGCTGGCGGAGTTTGAAAAGCGGATCACCCTGTACTCGATCGTCTTGATCGTGCTGCTGGTCGGACTGATCACCGCGTTGAAGGTCCTTTTATAGCGGCCGGCTTGAGGTCATATCTGGCGAGATGCTGAAACCATTCCTCGACCGCTGGCGGCTCTGCGCGGTGTTGATCGCCGCCGGCATGCTGGCGACGGCCCACGCCTTCGAGACCTTCGGCGGCTATGCGCCCTGCACGCTCTGCCTTCGCCAGCGCGAGGTCTACTGGGCGATCCTGACCCTGGGCCTCGGCTTCATGATGCTGGTGCGGACGCCCGGTGGCCCCCGCTGGCGGGAGGCGACCTGCTGGATCCTGGGCCTGGGCTTCGCGATCAGCTGCGGCCTGGCCGTCTATCACGCCGGCGCGGAATGGAAGTTCTGGCCCGGGCCTCAGGCGTGCGCGTCGGGATCCGCCGGCGTCAACGCCGCTGATCTCTCCGCCTTCCTGGAAGGCGCCAAGGTCAAGCCACCGGCGTGCGACACCGCCCCGTGGGTGTTCCTGGGTCTCTCGATGGCCGGCTGGAACGCAGGCATCTCGCTGATCCTGGCGGGTCTCAGCGGCCTGGCCGCCGTGCGCGAACGAGCCAAGCAATGATCGAAAAGCCCGTCCCGCCCCGCCCCGGCCGCGGCGCCCAGTCCGCCCGCCTTGCCGAGATCCTGCGCGTCGATCACGCCGGCGAGCTGGCGGCCGTGCAGATCTACCGCGGCCAGCGCGCCGTCATGGGCGCGGCCCGTGGCAAGCAGGGCCTGGCCGATCACTTCGGTGAGCTCGAGGCGCAGGAAGCCCTGCACCTCGCCCGCTTCGACCAGCTCCTGACCGAGCGCCGTGTGCGACCGACGGCGCTCACGCCTGTCTGGCGGCTGGCCGGCTTCGCCCTCGGCGCCGGAACCGCCCTGCTGGGCGAGAAGGCGGCCCATGCCTGCACCGAGGCGGTCGAGACGGTGATCGAAGGCCACTACGCCGAGCAGATCGCCGAACTGGCCGACCGCGACCCCGCCCTCGCCGCCGAGCTGTCGGGGTTCCGCGACGAGGAGCTCGCCCACCGCGACGCCGCGATCGAGGACGGCGCCCGGGAGGCCCCCGGCTATCGACTGCTGTCGGCCGTCATCGGCGCAGGCTGTCGTGCAGCCATCAAGATCAGCGAGAAGATCTAGGTCGCGGCGGAAGCTGTGGACGGCACAACTCCGGCGGGTTGAGCCGACTCGAAAAAACAGCCGGAATGGAGTCGCCACATCGCAATAGTTCTGCTTTTGTTCGCAGTAGGGAGTCGCATCATGGCGGACGGAAGCAGCAGATACCTGGCGCGGGAATGGACCGTGGGGGACGCCAGGCTGGGATGGGCCACGGCGGCGCGGTCCAGTCTCTGGGCGCGCTGCGCCTGCGGGCGTGAAGCCGCGGTGGACCCGCGCCCCTGGCTGGCCCAGGGCCTGGGTCGCCAGGTGCTCCAGGATCTGGAGCACAGGCTGCGCTGCACCTGCGGCGCCCGTCGTGCGCAACTGGAGATTCGCGGACTTGCCGAGGCGCCGGGGGGCGGCGCCGGCGGAATTCACGTCTTCCGCTGAGGCCCTCAGGCGCTCTGGGCGACCGAGCGCTGACGCGACCGGCGCAGCATGCCACCCGCCGTCCCGAAGCCCACCAGCATCAGCGCCCACGTACCCGGCTCGGGCGCCGCGCCGAACACGAAGCTCTGATGCGCGGCCTTGGAGCCGTACTTGCCCGTCTCGGTGATGAAGGTGATCTTGCTGCTCACCGGACCATGGTCGGCGATCGCCGAGGTGTAGGTGAGCGCGTTGGAATAGGCGCTGATATAGTTGTCGACGGTCGCGTTGAAGCTGAGCACCGTATAGGTCGGGTTGATGACCTCCCAGATGGCGCCTTGCAGGCCGGCCAGGCGCTGCGCCTTATCCGCGTCGTTACCCGCGTAGACGAGCTGGCCATAGTTCGCCAATCGCCCGACCTGCAGCTTCTGCGCGCTTGTCAGCGGCGTGGCCGGCGATCCGGAGTTGCTCGCGAACGGCTGGGTGTCGTCGTACTGGAGGTTGATCGTCCCCAGGCCGATGTTGTGGAAAATGTCGACGCAGAAGGCCAGCAGGCTGGTCGCATCGCCCGTCGGCCCGACACCGTCGTAGGCGGTGAAGACGATCGGGGCCAGATAGACGTGCTCGTCGGTATAGCCAGGGGTGGGGTACGGCGGGCTGTAGATGTGCGCCGTGTAGCTCTGGTTCATCGACGCCGACTGCAGGAAGATCGCGTCGGCCTGGCTGGCGGAGGCGGCGGCGATCCCGAGCGCGAACGCCAAAGCGGGCGCGGCGAACTTCAGAGCGCCGAGAACGGGGCTGCGGTGAGCCTGGACATCGTTGGATTGAAACACCGGGAAGCTCCTGACCCTCGGCCTGCTGGCGCCGCCAAAAACTGACGCCGCCGAAGAATCCGTTGTGCGTCGCCCCTCCAGTTCAGACAACAGCGTTCATCCTGAGGGGGAATGCTGCAGTCCTGACGCGAGTTAACCATCTCATCCGCGGTCGCGGTCGGCGCGTTTCGCCAACGTTGCAGTCGCGTCGCGTCACCAGCCATCAGCGCGCGGCCGGCCTGTGCGAAAGTCCTCCGCCTCAGGGAAGAGGACCTTCGTAACGACAATGACAAACCGCCTGATCCTGGCGCTGGCGCCCGCCGCCCTGGCGCTGGCCACGTTCGCCCACGCACAACCCGCCGGCCCGCCCCGGGCGGAGATCGAGGCACGACGCGACGCGATGCGCGCCCAGCATCTGGACGATCTGCGCACGGTGCTGCGCCTGCGGCCCGACCAGGAGCCGGCGCTCGCCGCCTTCCTCGACGCCCACAAGCCGGAGGCGCCCGATCTCAACGTGCCGCCCGAGCCCCGGGCCCTGACGACCCCGCAGCGCCTGGACGACATGTCGAAGCGAGAGGCCGAGATGTCCGCCCGCCGTAAGCGGCTGCGCGACGGACTGGCGACCTTCTACGCCGCGCTCTCGCCCGAGCAGCAGAAGGTGTTTGACGCCCTCGAACGCTTGAAAGGCCCACCCGGTGGCCCGGGCGGTCCCGGCGGTCCCTTCGGGCGCATGATGGGGCCGCCGCCGGGAGCGCCGGACCAGGGTCCAGGCCCGTTTCCCGGGCGCGAACCGCCGCGCTGATCCGTCATCGTCTCGAATTGTGGCGAAGCCGCTATCAGTGCGCCACAGTTCGAGGCGAGAGGATCCGCAATGACGCCCCAGCCTTCCCTGCTGCCGGCCCGCCACATCCTGGTGGTCGAGGACGACACCCAGCTCCGCGAGCAGGTCACAGCCTACCTGGCCGACCACGGCTTCCAGGTCCACGCTGCGGCCGATGCGCGGGCCATGGATCGCCTGCTGGCCCAAGCGCCCATCGACCTCGTGGTGCTGGACCTGATGTTGCCCGGTGAGGACGGTCTGTCGATCTGCCGGCGTCTGTCGGCCGATGGCGGGCCGGCGATCATCATGGTCAGCGCCATGGGCGAGGAGATCGACCGCGTGCTGGGCCTGGAGCTTGGCGCCGACGACTATCTGCCCAAGCCCGTCAGCCCGCGCGAGCTGCTGGCCCGGGTGCGCGCGGTGTTCCGACGTCTGGAAGAGGTCCGCGGGGGCGCCCCGCGCAAGGGCAAGGCGTATCAGTTCCAGGGCTTTGTGGTCGACGCCCTGCGCCGTCAGCTCCGCGCACCGAATGGCGCGACCATCCTGCTGACGTCGGGCGAGTTTTCGCTGCTGTCCGCGTTCCTGGACCATCCGCAGCGGATCCTCTCGCGCGACCAGTTGCTGGATATCGCCCGGGGCGATGAGTCCGAGGTCTTCGACCGCGCCGTCGACGTCCAGATCAGCCGGCTGCGCCGCAAGCTGCACGCCTGCAGTGACACGGAGATCATCAAGACCGTCCGCGGCGCCGGCTACATGTTCGATGTGGCGGTCACCCGTCCATGACATGGCCGGCGCGGCTTCGCGCCTCGATCGGGTTGCAGTTGGTCGCGCTGATCGTCGCCTGTCTGCTGGCCACCCACCTGATGGTGTTCGCCGCCATCGTCCTGTTGCCGCCGCCGCAGCCGCAGATCTATCGCGTCAGCGAGATCGCCAGCGCGCTTCACGGTGGGCCTCTCACCGCGCGGTTCGGTCGACCGATGCTGCGGATCATCGCCAGCCAGCCGCCGCCCGGGGCTGGGCCCGAAGATGTCAGGCGCGGCGAACCGCAGCGGGACGCCCTGGCGCTGGCGTTGGGGACGCGACGGGAGAACGTGCGCTTCGCGCCGCGTCCGCCGACGGCGATCGAGAAGATCCTGATGTCCAACCGCCGACGCATGTTCGAGCATCGGGCGTCGGATGGGCCTCCACCCGGGCCTCCCCCGTTCCAGGATCGCCCCCCGGCCGTTGAGCCAGGCGGGCCGCC
>JAIXTR010000123.1 GCA_027483845.1 Caulobacteraceae bacterium
AAGCCTTGGCGGATCAGGGTCATGGCATCCTCTGGACGGCTTGGCGGGCGGCCGGCGAAAGCGGCGCCTCGACGCGGACGGCGATGTGGGCGTTGCGGCGACCCATGCGACCGCGCGTGAGCGGGATCGTCCCGGCGCGCAGCTCGATGAGGCTGTCGGGACCCGCGTTCAGCATGATGGTGTCGCCGACCTTCAGGTCGAGAACCCGCTTGAGGCTGATCTGCTGCTCGTCGAGGACTGCGCGGACGTCCATCTGCGTGGTCCAGAGCTCGGTGGCCAGGTGGCTTTCCCAGATGTTGTCGCGGCCGAACTTCTCACCCATGAACTGCTGCAGCAGCATTTTCCGGATGGGTTCCAGCGTGGCGTAGGGCAGCAGCAGCTCGATCCGCCCGCCCCGGTCTTCCATGTCGATCCGCAGCTTCACCAGGATCGCCGCGTTGGCCGGCCGGGCGATGGCGGCGAAACGGGGGTTGGTCTCGAGGCGGTCCAGGGTGAAGTTCACCGGCGTCAGAGGCTCGAACGCCTCCTTGGCGTCGGCGAGCACGACCTCGACCATCCGCTGCACCAGCACGCGTTCGATGGTGGTGTAAGGGCGCCCCTCGATCCGCATCGCCGCCGTGCCGCGGCGTCCGCCCAGCAGCACGTCCACGATCGAATAGATCAGGTTCGAATCGACCGTCAGCAGCCCGTAATTGTTCAGCTCTTCGGCGCGGAACACCGACAGGATCGCCGGCAGCGGGATGGAGTTGAGATAGTCGCCAAAGCGGATCGACGAGATGTTGTCGAGGCTGACTTCGACGTTGTCGGACGTGAAGTTCCGCAAGGAGGTGGTCATCAACCGCACCAGGCGGTCGAAGACGATCTCCAGCATCGGCAGGCGTTCGTAGCTGACCAGCGCCGAGTTGATGATCGCCCGGATGCCGGTGCGCTCGGAGATCTCGTCATCGGAGAGGTCGAAGCCCAGCAGGCTGTCGATCTCGTCCTGGTTCAGGATCCGCTCGGCCGAGCCCGCTTCCGCGGCGGCGGCGGCGGCCCAGTCGGTCTCGCCGGTGGGCGAGCTGGAGTCGGTCGTGGTGTCGGGCTGTTCGGACATGGCTTTGAGGATGCAACGGGCGCTTGCGCGCTAGTTGATCAGCATCTCCTCGATCAGGACGGCGTTGACCTTGGCGGGCGACATCACGAGGTTCACCCGACGCAGGATTTCCATGCGCAGTTGATAGCTGCCCTGGCTGCCCGACAGGTCTTCCGGGCGCAGCTCGCGCAGGAAGGTCTGGAACATGTCCTGCAGCCTGGGCATGTTTTCGGTCAGGGCGTCGGCCTCGGTGTCTTCCGGCAGTTCCAGCGTCAGCTTGAGCTTCAGGAAGGTGGGCCGGCCGTCGGCGGTCTGCATGTTCACGACCACATCGGGGATCGTGTAGAACGTCACGCCGTCGGGGCCTTCGCGGATCACCGGGGCGTTCTTGTCGCCCTCCTTGCCGCCTTCCTTTTTCTCTTCCTTCTTCTTGTCTTTCTTTTTGTCCTTGGCGTGCTCGCCGCCCTTTTCGGCCGCGGCCTCAGGCTTGGGTTTCAGGAAGATGAAGGCGGCCGTGCCGCCCCCGCCCAGAACCAGCACAGCGGCGACGCCGCCGATGATCAGCAGCTTGAGTGGCGGCTTCTTCTTTCCGGAGGCTTCGCCCTCCGCGCCTTCGGCGCCCTCGGGGGTTTCACCCTCCTTGGCCTCCTTCGGCGGTTTTTCCTTCTTCGCCACGGGCGCGTTCCTTGGAAACTCAGCGAACCAAGGAATGCCGGTCTTTGGTTAAGAAGCCGTTTTTAATGGTTCTTAACGGACGCGATTCCTGCCCGGCAGTTTCCGCCGATGGGCCTCCATTAACTTTCTTATTTGTTGATTTTGCTCGAGTTTTAAAGTGGCCCGAAGCTTGCAGGCCTTGGGAGCCATAAAGTCGCACGCCAAGGTCGCCTGTTAATGGACAACGCAGTCTACGTCGGGATCTCCCGCCAGATGGTTCTCCGTCGCGAGATGGACATCATCGCCAACAACATCGCGAACCTCGACACGACCGGTTTCAAGGTCGAGTCGCTGATGCAGAAGACCGATCCCGGGGCCCCTGCCATGACCCTGGGCGGCCCCAAGCCCGTCAAGTTCGTCGCCGCCGACACCGTCGCCCGCAACTTCGGCCAGGGCGCCCTCAACAAGACCGGCGCGCCGCTCGACATGGCGATCGAGGGCGAGGGCTTCTTCCAGATCCAGACCCCGAACGGCCCCCGCTTTACCCGTGACGGCCGCTTCACCACCGACCCGACCGGTCGCCTGGTCACCCAGGCTGGCCTGGCCGTCCTCGACGACGGGGGCGGCGAGATTGTCATCGACGCGGAAAAGGGTCAGGTCGCTATCGGCGCCGACGGCTCGATGAGCCAGGGCAACGAGCGGGTCGGCAAGGTCGGCATGTACGCCTTCGCCAATCAGGGCGCCCTTGAGAAGGCGGGTGACAACACCTTCCGCAACAGTTCGAACCTCCAGCCCCAGCCGGCGGAAAAGGCCAAACTGCGCCAGGGCCACCTGGAGACCTCCAACGTCAAACCGGTCCTGGAAATCACCCGCATGGTCGAGGTGAGCCGGGCCTACGAATCCACCGCCAAGCTGATCGACGGGGAAGCCGAGCTGTCGCGCCGGTCCGTCGAACGCCTGGGCCGGGTCCAGTAAAAGGATAACGACCGATGCAAGCGCTCCGCACCGCGGCCACCGGGATGGCCGCCCAGCAGCTCAACGTGGAAGTCATCTCCCACAACATCGCGAACATGAACACGATCGGGTTCAAGCGCGAACGGGCCGAGTTCCAGGATCTGCTCTACCAGACGCTCCAGGCGGCGGGGACCCAGTCCTCCGACCAGGGCACCATCGTTCCCACCGGCGTCCAGATCGGCGCGGGTGTGAAGGCCAGCGCGGTCTACCGTATCGGCACGCAGGGCTCGATGACCCGAACCGACAACCAGTACGACATCGCGATCAACGGCCGTGGCTACCTGCAGGTGCTGCTGCCGTCGGGCGAGAACGGCTACACC
>JAIXTR010000485.1 GCA_027483845.1 Caulobacteraceae bacterium
GGCGACATCCTCTCCGACGCCGCCGCCCAGCTGACCGGCTCGCTGGGGATGCTGCCGTCGGCCGCCCTGGGCCTGCCGGGTATGCCCGGTCTCTACGAGCCCATCCACGGCTCCGCGCCGGACATCGCCGGCCAGGGCGTGGCCAATCCGCTGGCCGCGATCCTCTCCTTCGAGATGGCGCTCCGCTGGTCCCTGGACCGCTCGGCGCAGGCCGACCGGCTGTTCGCGGCGGTGGAAAAGGCGCTGGAATCCGGCGCCCGGACTCGCGACCTGGGCGGGACGCTCTCCACCGTCCAGATGGGCGACGCGGTGCTGGCGGCCCTCTAGAGGGGTCGCCGCCAGGTCTCCGAGACCTCGGGCTTGCCGAAGTCCTCGTGCGTCCAGGTCTTTTCCAGCACGAAGCCCGCCGACGCGTAGATGCCCCGCGCCGCGGTCAGCACCGCGTGGGTCCAAAGCACCATCTCGCGATAGCCGGCCTCGCGGGCGAAGGCGATGCAGGCCTCCACCAGCCGACGGCCCAGCCCCGAACCCCGGGCCTCCGGCTCCAGCAACAGCAGCCGCAGGCGCGCCACGCCCTCGCCGTCGTCGAGCACGAACACGCTGCCGACGCGGCGTCCGTCGCGCTCGGCGATCCAGCATCGGCTGCGCGCCGGATCGTGGCGGTCCAGGAAGTCGGCGACGATCCGGGCGGTCACTCCCTCGATATCCCAGCCGTACTCGCGCCCGTAGAGCGCGGCGTGCCGCTCGACGACCCAGCCCATGTCGCCGGGGCGATGGTCCCGAAGGGTGATCGGCCCTGGCGGTGTGGGGTCCATCAGGCGCTCGACATCGGCCAGGGCCGCCGTCAGCCGTTCCCGCGACGCCGACGGGAGATGGGCGATCAGACCCTCGACCCGTTGGGCCGAGCGCCGGTCGAAGGGCTCGAACACCTCCAACCCGTGCGCCGTCAACCGCAGCACCGCCCGCCGGCCATCCTCGGCCGACCGGGCGCGGGCGACCACGCCCTCGCGCTCGAACCGCTTGACGATCCGACTGACGTAGCCCGCGTCCAACCCGGTGATGTCGCAGATCTTCGACGCCGTCACCCCGCCGCCGGTGGCGATCTCGTACAGCACCCGCCCCTCGGCCAGGGTGTAGGGCGTGCCCAGATAGCCCCGCTCGAGAACGCCGATGGCGCGGGTGTAGACGCGGTTGAAGCGGCGCACGGCGGCGACGGTATCGCTCTGGCTCATACGTCCATGGAGCGTGAGATAGTTGACGGAGTCAATCAATGACCGCTTAGGCGCCCGTTAAGGTCGTGAAGCTAAGCTTGGCGACCTTGAGTTCCGTTTGCTGGCGAGGTCGACGTCGATGACCGACGACGATGACACACCGAAGAAGCTGAACCGGCGCGCGGGCGACGCCGCTGTGCTGGCCCTGTCCGAGGGCCTGCTGGCGGGTCTCGGCCAGACGGCGTCCGCGGCCGACCTGAAGATGCTGCGCGACGTGGTCGAGACCTATCCCGACGATGGCCGAGACGGCGCGGGCGACGTCGTGGCCAGCCTGCTGGGCCTGCTGGACGACCTGCTGGCCACCGGCCAGTCCGACCGCGAGGCGCTGGCCGTCCACGTGCGCGCCTGGCGCTTCATGGTCTCGCGCAAGCCCGACCAAAAGGAGCGCGCCCAGGTCATGCTGGGCCTGCAGTCCGTCCGCGAACTCTACGCCCGCTCCGAGGCCGCCTAGCCCCGGGCGTCACCGCCGTGCCATGCTCCGGCCAAACAGGGGAGCGCGCGCATGGGAAACCACTGGCTGGTGAAGTCCGAACCGGGAACCTACGCCTTCGCTGACCTGCAGCGCGACGGCCGGACCGTGTGGGACGGCGTGCGCAACAACGCCGCGGCCCTGCATCTCAAGGCCATGACGGTCGGCGACGAGGTGCTCTTCTATCACTCCCAGGACGGGAAGGCCGTGGTGGGGATCGCCGCCGTGGCGCGCGAGGCCTATCCCGACGCGTCCGACCCCGCCGGCCGCTTCGTGGCCGTGGACCTCACCCCGGTGCGCCCGCTCGCCCGCCCTGTGACGCTCCTGGACATGAAGGCGACGCCGGCCCTCGCCGGGATGGAGATGATCCGCCAGAGCCGCCTCTCGGTCTCGCCGGTCCGGCCCGACGAGTGGGCGACGATCCTCAAGATGGCGGAGGCCTGAGATGGTCGCCCTTCGCCTCGCCGCCGCCCTCGCGCTCCTGGCCCTCGCCGGCCCCGCCTGCGCCCAGAAGCCCGAGGACACCGAACAGGCCGGTCCCATCCCACCGGTCGTGACCCCCGCCACCACGCCCGGCGGCCCGCCCTCCGACGCCATCGTCCTCTTCGGCGGCCAGGACCTGGCCGAATGGGTCTCGGTCCGCGACAAGGGGCCCGCCGGCTGGACGGTCGAAGACGGCGCCCTGGTCGTGAAGCTGGCCGCGGGCAACATCGAGACCCGCCGCACCTTCGGCAGTTACCAGCTCCACCTGGAATGGCGCGTTCCCGCCGGTGTCGCCGGATCGGGGCAGCTGCGCGGCAACAGCGGCGTCTTCCTGGCCTCCATCGGCCCCGGCGACGCCGGCTACGAGCTGCAGATCCTCGATCCCAAGGACAATCCCACCTACGTCAACGGCCAGGCCGCCAGCCTCTACAAGCAGGCCCCGCCCCTGGTGAACGCCGGCCGCGCGCCCGGCGAATGGCAGGTCTACGACGTCGTCTGGACCGCGCCGACCTTCGGCGCCGATGGCGCGATGAAGACTCCGGCTCGGGTCACCGCGTTCCACAATGGCGTCCTGGTGCAGAACGACGTCGCCCTGGCCGGTCCTACCCGCTTCATCGGCAAGCCCGCCTACGGCCCGGCCCACGGCCGTTCGCCCATCAAGCTCCAGGCCCACGCCGGCGGTGGCCCGGTCAGCTTCCGCAACATCTGGGTCCGTCCGCTGGACTGAAGGTCGATGCCTTCGGTTGCCTTGGCCCGCCCCAGGGCGTAACGGGACGCTCCCTCAAGTTCTAGGAGACGACCAATGGGTTACCGGGTCGCCGTCGTTGGCGCCACGGGCAACGTGGGCCGTGAAATGCTCAACATCCTCGAGGAAGTGAAATTCCCCGTGGACAAGATTCACGCCATCGCCTCCCGCAAATCCATTGGCGTGGAAGTCTCGTTCGGCAATCAGATCGTGAAGTGCGAGGACGTCGCCCAGTTCGACTTCTCCACCGTCGACCTGGTCCTGATGAGCGTGTCGGGGACCTTCTCCAAGGAATGGTCGCCCAAGATCGGCGCCGCCGGCCCGATCGTCATCGACAACTCGTCCGCCTTCCGCATGGACCCCGACGTGCCCCTGGTGGTGCCGGAGGCGAATCCCGACGACGTCGAGTGGGCGAACAGGAAAAACATCATCGCCAACCCCAACTGCTCGACGGCCCAGCTGGTCGTGGCGCTCAAGCCGCTGCACGACCGCGCCCGGATCAAGCGCGTGGTGGTCTCGACCTACCAGTCGGTCTCCGGCGCGGGCAAGGAGGGCATGGACGAGCTCTTCGACCAGACCAAGAACGTCTACGTCCTGGGCGCGACCCCGCCCAAGAAGTTCCCCAAGCAGATCGCCTTCAACGTCATCCCCTTCATCGGCGCCTTCCAGGACGACGGCTACACCGATGAGGAGGCCAAGATGTGGAACGAGACCCACAAGATGATCGACCCGGCCATCAAGCTGACGGTCACCTGCGTGCGCGTCCCCGTCATGGTCGGCCACTCCGAGGCCGTGAACATCGAGTTCCACGATCCCATCGACGAGGACGAGGCCCGCGATCTGCTGCGCGAGAGCCCCGGCCTGATCGTCATCGATAAGCGCGAGCCCACCGGCTACATGACGCCCAAGGAGGCCCAGGGCGAGTTCCCGGTCTTCGTCAGCCGCATCCGCAACGACCCCACGGTCGAGCACGGCCTCAACATGTGGGTCGTCGCCGACAACCTGCGGAAGGGCGCCGCGCTCAATGCGGTCCAGATCGCCGAACTGCTGCACGAACGCGGCCTGATCGGCCAGAAGACCCTGGCCTAAGGCATGACCTCGCCGAAAGCGTCCGGCGGAGATCCCCGTCTGGCGCTGTCGGCGGGGGTCCTCTGCTACCTCATCTGGGGCTTCGTGCCCCTGGCGTTCCAGGCCATCGGCCGCCACGGCGTCAGCCCCTGGGAGATCCTGGCCCAGCGCATCGTCTGGAGCGTCCCCGCCGCCGCGGTCTTCGTCCTGCTGGCGGGGCAGGCGCGCCAGGTCGCCGAGGTCCTGCGCCGCCCGCGCGTGCTGGCCTGGCTGGCGCTGTCCTCCCTGCTGATCTCCATCAACTGGGTCGTGTTCATCTCGGCCGTCACCGACGGTCGCCTGCTGGAGACCAGCCTCGGCTACTACATCAACCCGCTGGTCAACATGGCCGCCGGCGCCCTGATCTTCCGCGAGCGGATCGACCGCATCGGCTACGTCGCCATCGGCCTGGCCTTGGTGGGCGTGGTGTTCCAGGCCGCGGCTCTGGGCCACCTGCCCTGGGTCTCGCTGATCCTGGCCTTCAGCTTCGCGGGCTACGGCGTGGTGCGCAAACAGGTGGCCGCCGACGCCCAGACCGGCCTGCTGGTCGAGTGCCTGATCCTCAGCCTGCCCAGCCTGGCCTTCATCGGCTGGCTCCACATGCAGGCGCAGGGCCACTTCACCCAGGACCTGAGCACCACCGCCTGGCTGATCGCGTCCGGCCCGATCACGGCCGTGCCCCTTGTGCTGTTCTCCTGGGCCGCCCGCCGCATCCCCTTGTCGGCCATGGGGTTCCTGCAGTTCCTGGCGCCCACCATCAGCTTCGCCATCGGGCTCAGCCAGGGCGAGGCCTTCACCACCGCCCGCGCCATCTCCTTCGGCTTCATCTGGTGCGGCGCGGCGGTCTTTCTCTATGGCGCCTGGCGCCGATCCCGCGCCGTTATGCGCGCCCAGGCCCTGGTCGACGCGCCCCCGACCTAGGCCCCGCCGACCTCGTTGTGCGAAAACGCATAGCTAGTGTGTGAAATCGCTGATCTGTACATCGTTCAGATGATGCTATCTAAACAGTGTCCAGACGGACAGCCCCGCTCCCCCGGGGCTCCTCTCGAAACTCAAAGGTGTGTGTCATGACCTTCTTCGCCAACCTCGAACGCCAAGCCGATCGCTTCGCCCCCCTGGCTCTCCTCCTCGTCGGCATGCTGACCGCCGTCGCCACCGCGGGCCTGGGCGTCTAGCCTTCCCCCACCCGAGCATCGGATGAGGGCTCCTGCGGGAGCCCTTTTTCGTGCGCCGCGCCCCCTGACGCCCATTCCGCCGCGCGCCCGGACCATGCCTTCGGGCTTCTGGCGCCGGCGTCACAAAACGAGGTATCTCTGCGGAAACAGGAGTTCGGGGGAACGCTGATGAAGATCCGCAGGAACGTGGCGCGCTACGTCATCCCGGCCGCCGTCGTGGGCGTCCTGGTCGGCGGGACGGCCATCGGGGCCCAGGTCGCCCAGCAGAAGGCCGCCGCATCGGCCGCCCCCGCCGCGACCCCGCCGAAGCCGAAGGTCGCGTCCGCCGCCGCCCCGGCGCGCCTGCCCGGCTACAGCGCCGACCGCAACGCCTACTTCGGCGACCTGCACGTCCACACCTACCTCTCCTTCGACGCCTACATCTTCAACGTCCGCAAGACCCCGGACGACGCTTATCGGTTCGCCAAGGGCGAGGCGATCGGCCATGCCGCCGGCTTCGACATCCGGCTGCGGGGCGGCCCGCTGGACTTCGCCGCGGTCACCGACCACGCCGAGTTCATGGGCGCGATCCGCGAGGCGAACGACCCGCACAGCCCCCTCTCCAAGCTGCCGATCACCCAGGGCCTGTTCTCCACCGACCCCAAGGAGATCACCGCCGCCTTCACCCGCGTCGTCACCGGCTTCCGCGACAACAGCCTGCCGGCCGAGTTCAGCGCGCCCGAGGTGGCCTCCCGCGCCTGGCGCGAGGTCCAGGACGCCGCCGCCCGCAACAACGCGCCGGGTCGCTTCACGACCTTCGTCGGCTACGAATTCACCTCCGCCCCCGACGGCCGCAACCTGCACCGCAACGTGATCTTCAAGGGCGCGAGGGTCGCGGACCTGCCCTACACCGCCAACGCCTCCCGCGATCCGGAGACCCTGTGGCGCACGATGGACGGCTGGCGCGGCAAGGGCATCGAGGCGCTGGCGATCCCGCACAATTCCAACGGGTCGGACGGCATGATGTTCGACACCCAGCGGATGAACGGCAAGCCGATCGACAAGGCGTACGCCGACCTGCGCGCCCGCAACGAACCCCTCGTCGAGATCACCCAGATCAAGGGCACGTCCGAGACCCATCCCTCGCTGTCGCCCAACGACGAGTGGGCCAACTTCGAGATCATGGAGAGCTACATCGGCTCCGCCACGCCGATCACCAAGTTCGCCGGCGGCTACGTGCGCCGCGCGCTGCAGGACGGGATCATCTATCGCGACAAGGTGGGGGCGAACCCCTTCAAGATGGGCTTCATCGGCTCGTCCGACACCCACAACGCCGCCCCCGGCAGCGTCGAGGAGCCGAACTACTTCTCCAAGACCGGCCGCCCGGACTCGCGGCCCGAGCTGCGCGGCTCCATCCCGCCGGAGGGCAAGAAGAGCTGGGACGGGATCGATGCCTCGGCGGCCGGCGGGCGCTACCAGGCCTGGGGCGCGTCCGGCCTCGCCGGGGTGTGGGCCGAGGAGAACAGCCGCGACGCGATCTACGCGGCCATGCGGCGCAAGGAGACCTTCGCCACCTCGGGTCCCCGCATCAAGGTGCGCTTCTTCGCCGGCTACGACTTCCCCGCCGACCTGCTGACCCGCCCCGACACCGTCCGCCAGGCCTACGCCCACGGCGTGCCCATGGGCGGCGACCTGCTGTCGGCCCGGGGCCGCGCGCCCAGCTTCCTTGTCTGGGCCGTCCGCGACCCGCGCGGCGGCTATCTCCAGCGCGCCCAGGTGGTGAAGGGCTGGATCGAGAACGGTCAGGCCAAGGAAAAGGTCTTCGACGTCGCCTGCTCCGACGGCCTGAGGGTCGGCGCCAACGGCCGCTGCGGCGACAATGGCGCGACCGTGAACCTCAAGACCTGCGAGCCCGACCCCTTCAAGGGCGACGTCGAGCTGCGCACCGTCTGGCGCGACCCCGAGTTCAACCCGAAGCAGCGCGCCTTCTACTACGTCCGCGTCCTGGAAAACCCGTCCTGCCGCTGGTCCACCTGGGACGCTCTGCGTAGCGGCGCGCCGCCGAACCCGAAGCTGCAGCCGACGATCATGGAACGCGCCTGGTCCTCGCCGATCTGGTTCGAGCCGACGGCGTGAGCCAAGGCCGCGTGTCGTCCGGGCTCGCGCGGCTCTTGCGCGAGCCGCTGGTGCATTTCCTGTTGCTGGGCGCGATGCTGTTCGCAGGCATCGGGCTGGCCCATCAGCTGAAGCGGCCGGTCGTTCGCATCGACGCCCAGGATATCGAGCAGCTCGCCACCTACTGGGAGATGCAGAGCCAGCGGCCGCCGACCCGCGCCGAACTGTCGGCCCTGATCCAGGAGCGGGTGGACGAGGAGTTGCTTTCGCGCGAGGCGATCCGGCTGGGTCTCGACAAGGGCGACATGATCGTCCGCCGCCGGCTGGCCCAGAAGATGGCCTTCGCCAGCGACGACATCGCCGCCCTGCCCGAGCCCGACGACAAGACCCTGCAGGCCTACTACGATGCTCACCGCGACCGTTACGCCACGGCGGGCCGGGTGGCCCTGCGCCACATCTATTTCAGCCGTGACCGGACGGGCGAAACGCCGGAGGCCGCCGCGGCCGAGGCCCTGGCGCGGGTGAAGACCGGCCAGAGCGCCGCCAGCGACC
>JAIXTR010000493.1 GCA_027483845.1 Caulobacteraceae bacterium
ATGAGGAAACTGACCGCCTCCAGCAGGTTGGTCTTGCCCGCGCCGTTCGGACCCGCCAGCCATACCGGCCGGCCCTCCAGTTCCAGCGCGCAGGTCGCATAGGAACGGAAGTCGGTCAGGGCGAGACGCGTGAGGGCGGTGGCGGTCACCGGCCGGGTCTTAGCGGGTTTCGCGGGCCGGCGCGAAGACCCTGGCGAACCTGTCCACGTCCGCATGCCGCCAGCATGGTGTCAGCAGGGGGGCTATATGCCGGACGCCGATCGATCCACGAGCGAGACCATGAACCAGACCGCCAAAGCCGACCTGTTCCGCAAGCTGCACGAGGGGCCTGAGGTTCTGGTCCTGCCCAACGCCTGGGACGCCGCCAGCGCCGCGATCATGGCCGATGCGGGCGCCAAGGCGGTCGCCACCTCTTCGGCCGCCGTTGCCTGGGCCTACGGCTACGCCGACGGCGACCTTCTGCCGATGGACCTGGTGGTCGCGACCATCGCGGCGGCGGCCAAGGCGGCGGGTGGCACGCCTCTGACCGCGGACATCGAGGGCGGGTTCACCGACGACCTGGACCAGTTGGCGTACAACATCGCCCGGGTGATCAAGGCCGGCGCCGTGGGGATCAATATCGAGGACGGCGGTCGCGACCCGGCCCTGCACGCCCGCAAGATCGCCGCCGTTCGCGCCGAGGCGGACCGCCAGGGCGTCGCCCTGTTCATCAACGCCCGGACCGACGTCTATCTGCGCAACCTGGCCGAGGGCGAGGCCGCCTACGCCGAGACGGTACGGCGGGCCGAGCTCTACAGCCAAGCCGGCGCCGACGGGGTGTTCGTGCCGGGCCCGGCGGATCCCACGCTCATCGGGCGGCTGGCCGGGAGCATCGACCGGCCGCTGAATGTCATGGGCCGCGATGGCGTGCCGACCGCCGCCGAGCTCTCGAGCCTGGGCGTACGGCGTCTGTCGTCGGCGACCAGTCCGTTCCGCGTCGCCTATGCGGCGATGCGGGGTGCGGTGACCACCTACCTATGCGACGGTGATTCCGGAGCCCTGGCCCGGGGCGGCGACGGGCTCCCCAACCTCCAAGAGAGGTTCGCAAAGGACGCCGAGGCCGGGTGACCTTCGCGCCGCCGGGCCCTATCTTGGACAGATGACCGATACCCTCGACGCCGCGCCGGCGACCCTTGGCGAGATCCCGCGTGAGCCCACCCAGGACGGACCCGCCATGCGGCTCTATCTGGTGGACGGCTCGGGATTCATCTTCCGCGCCTTCCACGCCCTGCCGCCGCTGACGCGCAAGAGCGACGGGCTGCCGGTGGGCGCGGTGTCCGGCTTCTGCAACATGATCTGGAAGCTGCTGGTCGACATGCGAGCCTCGGCCGATGCGCCCACGCACCTGGCCGTGATCTTCGACCACTCCGAGCAGACGTTCCGCAACAAGCTGTACGACCAGTACAAGGCCCACCGTCCGCCGCCGCCCGAGGACCTGGTGCCGCAGTTCCCGCTGGTGCGGGAGGCCACCAAGGCGTTCGGCGTCCCCTGCATCGAACTTCCCGGCTACGAGGCCGACGACCTGATCGCGGCCTACGCCTGCAAGATGCGCGACCTGGGCGGCGAAGTGGTCATCGTCTCGTCCGACAAGGACCTCATGCAGCTGGTGGGCGAGCAGGTCACGATGCTCGACACGATGAAGAACGTGAAGATCGGGATCGAACAGGTCGCCGAAAAGTTTGGCGTTACGCCGGACAAGGTCGTCGATGTGCAGGCTCTTTGCGGCGATTCGGTCGACAATGTGCCGGGCGCTCCCGGGATCGGTATCAAGACCGCTTCGGCCCTGATCAACGAGTACGGCGACCTGGAGACGCTGCTGGCGCGGGCCGGCGAGATCAAACAGGACAAGCGCCGCCAGACCCTGATCGACTTCGCCGACCAGATCCGCCTGTCGCGCCAGCTGGTGCAGCTGGACTGCGACACCCCCCTGCCGGAGCCGATCGAGGATCTGGTCGTCCGCGATCCCGATGGCCCCACCCTGCAGGCGTTTCTGGAGGACATGGGGTTCCGAACCCTGGCCAAGCGCATCGGCGACAGCCCGCAGGGCGGCAGTCAGGGCGGCATCGCGGTCTCGGCCACCCCGCCGCCGGCCCGGACCCGCGCGGCGCCGGCGCATGGCGCCATCGACGTCAACGCCTACCAGTGCGTCCGCGACCTGGAGACCCTCGACGCCTGGATCGCCAAGGCCTACGCCGCGGGCGTCGTCGCCTTTGACACCGAGACCGATGCGCTCAGCGCAACCAGCGCCAATCTGTGCGGCGTCAGCCTGGCCGTGGCGCCGGGCGAAGCCTGCTACATCCCGGTCGGTCACGCCCACGAAGGCGAAGGCGGCCTGGCGCTCGAGGCGCCGGTCGATCTGACCCAGATCGACATCGACGACGCCATGGCGCGGCTCAAGCCGCTGCTGGAGGACCCGTCGATCCTGAAGGTCGCCCAGAACGGCAAGTACGACATGGCTGTGCTGGCCCGTCGCGGGATCCAGGTCGGGCCGATGGACGACACCATGCTGATCTCGTTCACGCTGGACGGGGGCCTGCACAAGAGCTACGGCATGGACGAGCTGTCCAAGCGGCTGCTGGACCATGAGCCCATCAGCTTCAAGACCGTGGCCGGGACCGGCAAGGCGCAGAAGAGCTTCAAGCATGTCGAGCTGACCACCGCGACCTGCTACGCGGCCGAGGACGCGGACGTGACGCTGCGGCTGTATGAGCACCTCAAGCCGCGGCTGACCGAGGAGCGCCTGACCACGGTCTACGAGACCGTCGAGCGCCCGATGCCCGCCGTGCTGGTCGAGATGGAGCTGGCGGGCATCAAGGTCGATCCCGATCGGCTGCGCGTGCTCTCCAACGACTTCTCGGTGCGCATGGGCGAGCTGGAGGCCGAGGCCCATCGGGTGGCCGGCCGGCCCTTCAACCTGGGCTCGCCCAAGCAGATCGGCGACATCCTGTTCAATGAGATGGGCCTGGCGTCCGGCAAGAAGACCGGCACCGGCGCCATGTCCACCGACGCCTCGATGCTGGAGGACTTAGCGCTGCAGGGCCACGAGCTGCCGCGCATCCTGCTGGACTGGCGGCAACTGTCGAAACTGAAAGGTACGTACACCGACAATCTGGTCGCCGCGATCGATCCCAAGACGAACCGCGTCCACACCTCGTACAGCCTGGCCGCCGCCACAACGGGACGGTTGGCGTCGAGCGATCCCAACCTGCAGAACATCCCGATCCGGACCGAGGAAGGCCGGAAGATCCGCAAGTGCTTCATCGCGGACGAGGGCAAGGTGCTGATCAGCGCCGATTACAGCCAGATCGAGCTGCGCCTGCTGGCCCACATCGGCGACATCCCTCAGCTGATGAAGGCCTTCGCCGACGGCCTGGACATCCACGCCATGACCGCCTCGGAGATGTTCGGGGTGCCGGTGGAAGGGATGCCCGCCGACACCCGCCGCCGAGCCAAGGCGATCAACTTCGGCATCGTCTACGGCATCTCGGCCTTCGGCCTGGCCAACCAGCTCTCGATCCCGCGGGAGGAGGCGGGGGCCTACATCAAGACCTACTTCGAGCGGTTCCCCGGCATCCGCAGCTACATGGACCGGATGCAGCAGCAGGTGCGCAGCCAGGGTTTCGTCACGACCATCTTCGGCCGCAAGGTGCATATCCCCGCCGCCCAGGGCCGCACGCCGGCCGAGCGGGCGTTCGGCGACCGCGCCGCGATCAACGCCCCGATCCAGGGCGCGGCCGCAGACGTCATGCGCCGCGCCATGATTCGGATGCCCGACGCCCTGCGCGCCGAAGGCCTGACGGCCAGGATGCTCCTGCAGGTGCACGACGAACTGGTGTTCGAGGCCCCCGAGGCCGAAGCCGACGCCGTC
>JAIXTR010000277.1 GCA_027483845.1 Caulobacteraceae bacterium
ACTGGTCGAGGTCGAGAGGCTGAGGCCGATCTTCGTCCCATCCGGCGAGAACTTCGCCGCCGTCAGCACCCCCTGCGGCAGCTTCGGTCCCGGCAGCACCTTGCCCGTCGCCACGTCGCGCAACACCAGGGTGGAATAGCCCTCTTCATTGACCCACAGCGCCACGGTCCTGCCGTCGGGGCTCAGGTCGAAGTCTTCCGAGCCCCACTTGGCGTTCGGCTCCAGGTCGCGCACGGCGCCTGACGCGACATCGATCACCACCGGCCGCGTGTGCTCGGAGCCGTCGTCGGACAGGGTCAGGACGCCGGCCCCGCCGTTCACGAAGGCGCCGCCCTGGTAGCCGATCTTCCGCTTGGGGCCGACCGGCGTCAGCTTGCCGCTCGCCACATCCAGGGTGAACAGCTCGACGAAGGTCGTGGCGTTGTACCGGCTGACCAGCAGGGTCTTGCCGTCCGGGGCGATGTCCAGCGGCGACATGGCCCCCGTGCCGTCCAGCACGGTGCGCCGGCCGGCTGGATTGGAGGGATCGGCCAGAACGATGTCGTAGTTCGGATCGCCCGGCGTCACCTGGCTCCAGGCCACGGTCTTGCCGTCGCCGCTGAACACGAAGGCCTGGTTGCGGGTATTCGGCGCCGTGATCTGCGTCTCGCGCCCGCTCAGGTCGCGCAGATAGGCCTGGTAATACTCCGCCCCGCCGACGTCGCGCGGGTACAGGTACGTCGAGGCGCCGGGGCGGACCTTCGCATCGCTGACGGGCTCGCCGAAGAACGTCAGCTGGGTGCGGGCGCCGCCGGGTTTCGCCACCCGGTGGATCTGAGTCGTGTCGCCGAACCGCGTGGCGATGAGGATCGAGCCGTCGGGCATCCAGTCCTCGAACACCGCCGAGCGGGCGTTGTAGTAGGGGGCGATCGCCGCCTGCAGCGTGGGCGGCGTGGCCGGGACGCCGTCGTAGACGATGTTCCCCACCTCGCGCTTGGCGGGCTGGGCCAGGGCCGACGCGCCCAGCGCCAGGGCCAGGGCCGTTCCGAACAACAACGCGCGCGACGTCATGCCTTGTGATCTCCGAGACTGAACCGGGGCGGAGGCAAGCGCGGCGCGGGCGCGGCGTCAATCGAACTCGGTGGATCGCCGTTCGGGGTTTTGCCCGGACGGGGCGTCGGCTAAGCGTTTGCGCATGATCACCCCGATCCTGATGCTGGGCGCCGGCCGCATGGGCGGCGCCATGATCCAAGGCTGGCTGGCCGCGGGCGCCTTCGAGGGCCGCGAGCTGATGATCCGCGATCCCGATCCCGGCCCGGCGGCGCTGGCCGCGGCGGCCGCGGGCGCGATCCTCAACCCGCCCGACGCGCATCTGGCCCAGGCCAAGACGGTCGTGCTGGGCGTGAAGCCGCAGACGTGGCGCGACGCGGCGGCCGAGACGGCGGCCTGGCTCTCCTCGGGCGCCGTGATCGTCTCCATCGCCGCGGGCGTGAAGGCCGGCGACATCTCGCATGCGTTCGGCGGACGTGCCGTCGCGCGGGTGATGCCCACCACCGCGGCCGCCATCGGCCAGGGGACCGCCAGCCTCTACGCCGACGATCCGGAGGCTCTGTCCCGCGCCCAGGCGCTGTTCGCGCCCCTGGGGACGGTGGTGACCCTGACCGACGAGGGGCTGATGCACGCCGCCACCGGCGTGTCGGGCTCGGCGCCGGCCTACCTCTACGCCTTCATCGAGGCTTTGGAGGCGGCGGGCGCTGCGGCGGGACTGTCACCGGTGGACGCCCAGCGTCTGGCGCGCTCGACCCTGACCGGCGCGGCGGCCCTGCTCAACAGCTCCGGCGACGATCCGGCCGAGCTCCGCCGCCAGGTGACCTCGCCCGGCGGCACCACCCAGGCCGCGCTCGACGTCCTGCTGGCCGACGGCGGCCTGCCGGGCCTGATGCGCGACGCCGTCGCCGCCGCCGTGCGGCGATCGAAAGAGCTGGGCGCTTAAGAGTCGGAGGCCTTTTCCCTCCCACCCTCAGGTTCGTCATCGCCCGGCTTGTCCGGGCGACCCATGATCTCCGCGTCACGGGAATTGGCCGCTGCGCGATCGCCCTACACGCTATCCCGACGCCTGCGATCTTGGGTCGCCCGGACAAGCCGGGCGATGACGTGTGAGGTGCGCCGCCCCTCTCAATCCGCGCGGGTGTAGGCGGTGTCGCCGATGAACAGCAGGCCCGTGTCCAGCTGCGCGGGACTCTTGCGCGACCCGAACGCGAAGAACCGGCGCTCCCGACGCCCGTCGGGCCCCTCGAGGGTAATGGTGTAGCGGTCGGCGGTGAACCGCCCCTCGCCGGCGGTGCGGGCGGCAAGCGTACTGCCCACGCCGGTGGACGCGCCGCTGTTCGACGCCCCGGCCGACCGCTGCGTCGTGTAGACGTCGCCGGGCAGGAAGTTGAACCGGTTCTGCGTGGCGATCATCACGTCGCCGCCGACGGCCGCGTTCCCGCCGCCGCCGACGGTCTTGTAGCTGCCGGCGAGCGCCGCCGCGCTGGCCGGAAAGGCCTTGAACAGATTGCCCGCCTGCAGCGGGTAGACGTTCGGTCGGCCCTTCGCATCGGTCAGGGTGAAGCGGTCGCCCTCCCGTGACCAGCGGCCCCAGCGATTGGGGTTGGCCGCCTTCGACGCGGCGAGGTCCACGTCCTCCAGCGCCGGATCGTCGGTCTCGTAAAACGTCCCGTCCTTGAAGAAGATCGTCGGGGCGAAGCGCATGATCACCATGCCGCCGACCCCGATCCCGGCGAGGCTGCGGAAGTACACGCCCTCGACCTTGGCCCAGTTGCCGGCATGGGCGGCTGGTGCGGCGGCGAGGGCCGGGCGAGGCGCTGTCGGCGCCGCCCGCGCCGGGGCCGACGGCGGGCTGGCCGCGGCGACACGGCCGCCCCCAACGCCCAGCGCCTTGAGACAGGCCACGCCCATCGGCCGCGCGGCCGTCTTCACCTGGTCCAGCGGCACGCCCGCCATGCAGACGCCGCGGCCCGCAGGCGTGGAGAGGAAGAAAAACGCCACGTTGGGCGCGCGGGTGAACGAGACGGCTTCCACGCGCATCCGCACCCCGCCGACGTCCACCTGGGTGGGGGCGGAATGCTGGGCGATCCCGCCGTTGGCGACGCCCACCTTGTCGATGACCCCCGGCAGAGCCGCCTCCAGGTCGGCCCCGGCGGGCAGGGGGATCAGCGCCATGTTCACCCCGGGCGCCTCGGGCACGGGAATCGCCGTCTGGGCCTCGGCCATCGATATCGCCCCGACGGCGGCCAGGGCTACGCCCAGCGTCGCGCCAGATCGCATCGGCATCACGCCTCCAGACCCCATGAACCGTCGCCAGAGTGTGCGCGCGATTGGGACAGGATCGTGACCGCGCGCCTAGCTCCGCTTCCAGGTCTGCGCCTGGCAGATCACCGCGACGCAACCTTCGACCTTCAGCGTGCCGTTCGGGTTGATCGAGAGCTTGCTGTCGTAGGTCTTGCCGGTCTGCGGGTCATAGATCTTGCCGCCCGTCCAACGGCCGGGGCCCGCCGCCTTGAAGCCGTGCAGCATCGGCAGGCCCAGGATCGGGCGGCTGCGCAGCGCGGCGTCGGGATTGCGGACGTCGGTGGACTTCTGGTCGGCGGCGTTCTTCAGCCAGAAGATCGACCCGCACAGCCGGTCCGCCTTGCCGGGGCAGGGGGCGATGCGGACCTTGCCGGTCCCCGTCTGGGTCAGCCAGTCCCCCTCGACGGGATCGGCGGCCAACGCCGGGGCGGCCGCCAGGGTCAGGCCGAGGGCGAGAGTGATTGCGCGCATGCAAGGGTCCCCAAAATCGATGCGCAACAAGCTTTACCACGGGCGGTGAACCGCCGGTGAATGGGCTCAGCCCGGCAGCCGCACGATCGCCCGCAGGCCGCCCAGCGGCGACCGGTCCAGCACGATATCGCCGCCGTGGCCCCGCGCCACGTCCCGGGCGATCGCCAGGCCCAGCCCGACCCCCTTGGTGTTCTGGTTACGGCTCTCGTCCAGCCGCGCGAAGGCCTTGAACGCCTCCTCGTACTGCTCGGCCGGGATGCCCGGCCCGTCGTCGTCCACGGTGATCTCCAGCCCCGCCGCGCCGCGCCGGGCGGCGACCGCCACCCGCTCCCCGTGCGAGGCGGCGTTCATCACCAGGTTCGCCAGCGCCCGCTTCAGGGCGTTCGGCCGCGCGGTCGCGGTCAGCTCCGGATCGGCGTCCACGCTCACCTGCGCCCCCAGCCGCCGGGCGCCTTCGCTCACCGCCTCGATCAAGGGCCGCAGCCGCACAGCCTCGGTCGCCTCGCCCCCTTCGCCACGGGCGAAGGCGAGGTACTCGTCGATCATGTGCTCCATCTCGGCGAGGTCGCGCTTCATGTCGGCGTTGCGCTTGTTGGGCTCGGCTAGCGCCAGGGCCAGTTTCAGCCGGGTCAGCGGCGTGCGCA
>JAIXTR010000088.1 GCA_027483845.1 Caulobacteraceae bacterium
ACTCCAGCTTTGGATTGGGTCCGCCGTCGCCGGTGAGGATGGCGCGCGAGTTGGTCCGGTCGATCATCACCGGCGTCCGCGACGCCGCGTCGGTCAGCAGCAGCACCCGGCTGACACCCTCGGTGACGCCGACCACCCGGCCCACCAGCCCGTTCTCGCTCATCACCGGATTGCCCGGCTTGATCCCCTTCTCCGTGCCGGCGTTGGCCAGGCGGGAGTTTGCGAAGGGCCCGCGCGAGTCGGTGACGATGCGCGCCGTCGCCATGGGAATCGGCGGGTCGGTCTTGAGCCCCAGGACGGTGCGGTAGCGTTCGTTGGTGTCGCGCAGCGCGATCGCCACGTCCCGCCACTGGCGCATGTTCTCCAGCTCGGCGCGCAGCCGGCGGTTCTCGGACACCGCGAAGAAGTAGCCGCGGATCCCGTCCACGCCCTGCCCGGTCAGCCGGCCCGGCGTCGACAGCGCATCGCCAACCGGCGCCAGGACCCGGTCGGTCATGGTCCGCGGATTGCCATAGGCGTCCGTGTCGAACGCCTCACGGCGATCGGACAGCAGGATCGCCACGGATGCGATCAGCACGACGATGAACACGATGCCCGCCGTCCAGGTCAGCGGGACCTTCAGTTCGCCGAGCGGGTTGTCCCTCAAGGACATCTAGGCTTCGCCCCTACCCCCTCCGGCCAGCGACTAGGCCAGGGTCGATTCCAGGACGCCCTTCATCCACTTGGGATGCTCGAGCACCTTGCCGCAGCCCAGCGCCACGCACGACAGCGGGTCGTCGGCCACCGTCACCGGCAGGCCGGTGTGGTCGCGGATCTCGGCGTCCAGGCCACGCAGCAGCGCGCCGCCACCGGTCAACATGATGCCCTTGTCGGCGATGTCGGAGGCCAGTTCCGGCGGCGTGGCTTCCAGCGCCATCTTCACCGCGTCGACGATCTGGCCGACCGGCTCGGACAGGGCGTCCGACGCCTGCTTTTCCGAGATGCGGACTTCCCGCGGCACGCCCTGCATCAGGTCGCGGCCCTTCACTTCGATCGACAGGCCTTCGCCGTCGGCCGGCGCCCGGGCTGTGCCGATTTCCTTCTTGATCCGCTCGGCGGTGGTCTCGCCGATCAGCAGGTTATGGTTGCGGCGCATGTAGCTGATGATCGCCTCGTCCATCTTGTCGCCGCCGACGCGGACCGAACGCGAATAGACGATGCCCGACAGCGACAGCACGGCCACCTCGGTGGTGCCGCCGCCGATGTCGACGACCATCGAGCCGGTGGGCTCGTGGATCGGTAGGCCAGCGCCGATCGCCGCGGCCATGGGCTCGTCGATCAGGCCGACCCGGCGACCGCCGGCATTCAGGCAGCTGTCATTGATGGCGCGACGTTCCACGGCGGTGGCGCCCGACGGCACGCACACGATCACCTTGGGGTTCACGAAGCCCTTGCGGTTGTGAACCTTGCGGATGAAGTACTTGATCATCTCTTCGGCGACTTCGAAGTCGGCGATGACCCCGTCGCGCATGGGGCGGATGGCTTCCATGTGGCCCGGCGTGCGGCCCAGCATCTGCTTGGCTTCGATGCCCACGGCGTGGACCACCTTGCGGCCGCCGACGTTTCGCAGCGCCACGACCGAGGGCTCGTTCAGCACGATGCCCTTGCCTTTCATGTAGATCAGTGTGTTCGCGGTGCCGAGATCGATGGCGATGTCGTTCGAGATGGCGCCGAAGAGCGAAGAGATCATGCAGAGCCCTGAGGGATAGGGGCGAAAGTTACAAACCGGCCGAGAGCGCCGAAGGCGACACGGCTGACACAAGAGGATGCGTCGAGTCGCTACGCTTTGTCTGGCGGGCTTTCACCCCCTCTGCCCTGATGAATAGGCCATTTCAAGGCTTAATCAGCCGTATAGGCTTTCGCGTCGCACGCGAAACCCATCGCCGCGGAATCGCCTGATTCCCCGCGCAGCCGGCCCAGGTCGGTCTACCGGTCGTTGAGGTGGCTCGGAAACACGCGCCGTTCCAGCCTCAGAAGCGTCAGCACCACCGCAAACCCGAAGACCCCCAGCAAGGCCGCCAGCACGTGCGCCCGCCCCCACTCCAGAGCCTCCACCGACTTGTAGATCTCGATCGACAGCACATTCGTGACGCCCGGAATGCCGCCGCCGATCATCAGCACCACGCCGAATTCGCCGATGGTATGGGCGAAGGTCAGGATCGCGGCCACGACGTAGCCGGGAACCGAGAGCGGCAGCGCGATCCGCACGAACGTCTGCCAGCTGGAAGCGCCCAATGTCGCCGCGGCGTCCAGGTTGTCCCCACCCACGGCCTGGAAAGCGTTTCGCAGCGGCTGGACCGCGAAGGGCAGCGAATAGATCACCGACCCGATCACCAGGCCCTCGAAGGTGAACGCCAGGGTGCGGATGCCCAACGCCTGCAATGGCGCCATCAACGGACTGTTCGGCCCCAGCGCGATCAGCAGATAGAAGCCCAGCACCGTCGGCGGAAGCACGATCGGCAGGGCCACCAGGGCGCCCACGATCTCGACCCGCCACCCGCGGCCGCGCGCCAGCCACCAGGCCAGCGGCGTCGCCAGCGCCAGCAGGATCAAGGTGGTGATCCCCGCCAGCTTGAGCGTCAGCCAAAGGACGTCGGCGAAGGCGCTCAAGGGACGTTGTAGCCGTAGCGGCGGATGATCGCCCTGGCCTCGGCGCCCTTCAGGAAACTCATGAAGGCGCGGGCCGCCGGATTGGTGGCCCCTGTCTTGAGCAGCACAGCCTGCTGGTCGATGGGCGTGTGGTCGGCGGCCGGGACGATCCAGCGCGACCCACCCTTGACCGTCGCGACCTGCGAGAGGGCGACGAAGCCCAGCTCGGCCGCGCCGGTGTCGACGAACTGATAGGCCTGGGTGATCGAGGTCCCCTGCACCAGCCGCGGCTTCAACGCGGTGTAAACGCCCAGCTTCCGCATCGTCTCCACCGCCGCCAGCCCATAGGGCGCCGTCTTCGGATCGGCGATGGCCAGCTTGGCGAACCGCCCGGTCCGCAGCACCGCGCCGCGCCCATCCACCAGGCCGGGCGTCCGTGAGTACAGCGCCAGCCGACCGACCGCATAGGTGAAGCGGCTGCCGGCCACGGCCAGGCCCTCCGCCTCTGCGCGCTCCGGCCGCTCGCGGTCCGCCGACAGGAAGACCTGGAACGGCGCCCCGTTGGCGATCTGGGCGTAGAACTGTCCCGAGGCGCCATAAGTCAGCACCGCCTCATGCCCCGTCCGCGCCTTGAACTGCGCGGCCAGCACCTTGGCCGGCTCGGTGAAGTTCGCCGCCACCGCGACCGACACCTTGGCGGCGCGCGCGGCGGCCGGCGCCAGCACGAGGCTCAGGACGACGGAAAGCAGTGCCGCAATGCGCATCAGACGCTATGTAGCCCCGCGGCCGAGCGGCGTGAAGGCAAGGGGCTCGCAGGCCCCGGCAGACCGCCGGGTATCGCCGGCCAAGGGACCAGGGACGACATGAGCGACGACGACTTCGTGTTCGATGAGGCCACCGGCGAGTGGATCTCCGCCGCCGACGCGGCCGCCCGCGCGACGTCCGCCGGGACCGTCGAGGTGCGCGACGCCGTCGGCAACCGCCTGGCGGACGGCGACGCCGTCACCCTGATCAAGGACCTCAAGGTCAAGGGCGCCGGCGGCCAGACCCTGAAGCGCGGGACGGTCATCCGCTCCATCCGCCTCACCGGCGACCCGCAGGAGATCGACTGCCGGCACGACAGCATCAAGGGCCTCGTCCTGCGCGCCGAGTTCGTGAAGAAGAGCTAGCCTGCCCGCCGCCTCCGGCTCAGCCAAGGACGCAGAGCAGCAGACCGGCCGCGGTGAGCCCACCGCCGATCCATTGGCGCAGGCGCAGCTTCTCCTGGAACAGCCGGCGCCCGACCGCTGCGGCGATTGGCCCCTCGATCAGCCCCACCGCCCGCACCGGCGCGGCCGGCGCCAGCGCCAGGGCCCCGAACCAGCAGGCCGAGGCCGCCGAGCCGAAGAACCCAGCTTTGAGCGACGAGCGCCAGCTCGCCGTCACCGAGCGCAGCGCCTGCGGCCGGATCACCGCGAGGATGGCTGTCAGCACCAGCGACTGCATCACCTGGGCGACCACCAGGGCGGCGCTGGAGGAGAACAGCGGATGGGCAGGGTCCAGCGACTGTCCCGCCTGGCGATACCCGTTGAAGGCCACGGCAAAAGCCGCGCCCGCCGCCAGGCCCAGCAGGCCCCCCGCCAGGTCCGCGCGCCCGTGTCCGCGTCGCGGCCAGGACAGCACCAGCAGGCCGGCGGTCGCGACGGCCACCCCGGTCCAGACGCCCACGCTGAGATCGTCGCCCAGCAACAGCCAGCCCATGATCGCCGCCAATGGGAGCGACGACTGCTGCAGCATCGTGGCGACGGCGAAGCCTGAGCGGCCCATGGCCATCAGCAGGAAGCCGGTGGCCGCGACCTGGCTGATCGCCCCGGCAATGGCGCCGCCCCAGAACGGGAGGCTCCAATGCGGCGATGCGCCGGGGTTCAACAGGTAGGCGACGCCGAAGATGGCGATGGAGAACGGCAGGCCGAACAGGAAGCGCACCAGCGTCGCGCCCCACGGGCCGGCGTCGCCGACCAGCCCCCGCTGCATGGCGTTGCGCGCCACCTGCAGCGGCGCGGCCAACAGGGCAAGAATGATCCAGAGCATACGGGCTCCATGATCCCTCTCCTTCAGGGGAGGGACAGGCGGCGAAGCCGCCAGGGTGGGGATGTGTTGGCCAAGACCGGGCGTGAAGGGTTACCCACCCTTCCCCACCCGTCTCGCCCCGCTCGCGCCTCTCCCCTGAAGGGGAGGAAACGCCCGGCGCGCTAGAACCCGCTAGCGACCTTGCCCGGCGCGCTCTTCTCCTTGCGGGCGAAGAGGTTGTTGAGCGCGTTCACATAGGCCTTGGCCGAGGCGGTCAGGGTGTCGGTGTCCGCCGCCGAGCCGGTGGCGATGCGGCCGTCGTCCTCCAGCCGGACAGAAACCTGGGCCTGAGCGTCCGTGCCTTCGGTCACCGCGTGCACCTGGAACAGGCGCAGGATGGCGTCGTGCGGCACGACCGCATGGATCGCGTTGAACACCGCGTCCACCGGGCCGTCGCCCGTGGCGTTGGCCGACTTCTCCACGCCCTCGATCGTCACGGTCAGGAAGGCTTCCTGCGGACCCTCGGTGCCGGCGATGACCCGCAGGTGCTTGACCTGGACGCGGTCGGCGCTGGACGCCAGGGCGTCATCCACCAGGGCCACGATGTCGTCGTCGAAGACGTGCTTCTTCTTGTCGGCCAGATCCTTGAAGCGCTGGAACGCCTCGTTCAGCGCGTTCTGGCCCAGCTCGTAGCCCAGGTCCTTCAGCTTCTCGCGGAAGGCGTGGCGGCCCGAGTGCTTGCCCATCACCAGGTTGGACGAGCCCTGCCC
>JAIXTR010000641.1 GCA_027483845.1 Caulobacteraceae bacterium
CGGCCGATCACCTGGGCGATCTCGCCGGTGGTGACGTTGTACGCCTCCATCCGCAGAGGATCGACGGTAACCTCCAGCACCTCTTCCCGGGCGCCGCTCATATAGACCTCGAGGACGCCCTCGGTGGCCTCCAGGCGCTCTTTCAGCGCATTGGCGGTCCGGAACAGCTCGCGCTCGGGGGCGGCCCCCGAGATGACGATGCCGATCACCGGCTCGCCGGAGAAGTTCTGTTCCTGGATGATCGGTTCTTCGGCGTCGGGCGGGAACTTCCCGCGGGCCAGGTCGACCTTGGCGCGGACGTCCTCCAGCGCCTTGTCCTTGTCGAAGTCGGCCTCGAACTCGAGGGTCACTACGGCCACGCCCTGGCGGGCGACGCCGTTCATCGACTCGATGCCCTCCATGGCCTGGAGCTCGAGCTCCAGCGGCTTGACCAGCAGTCGCTCGGCGTCCTCGGGCGACACGCCCGGATACGGCACCACGACCGAGATGTAGGGCAGGTCGATGTCGGGCTCGGACTCCCGCGGCATGTTCAGATAGGCGAACAGGCCGAACAGGGCGGCGATCAGCGTCACCCCCAGCACGACCTTGCGTCGCTTGATTGCGCCGTCGATCAGCGGACCGATCATCTCTCTATCCCCCTGATCGCCTGGGCCTTAGCGGACCTGGGCGACCCGAACCTTCTGACCTTCGGCGACGAACGACTGGCCGACGGTGATGACGTTCACTGCGCCCTTGAGACCGCGGACCCACATCCCATCCGCCGTCTCCTCCAGCACCGTCACCGGCGCGAAGGCGACCCGGCCGTCCGCCATGACGTAGCGCACACCCTGGCGACCCGCGGCGTCCAGGACCAGCGCGGAAACAGGCACAAGGTGCGCCGCCCCTGTACCGGCCGCGATGCGCAGGTCGGCCGACAGGCCCGAGCGAACAGCGTTGCCGGTGTTCGGGACGATGACCTCGACGTGATAGGTGCGGGTTTGCGGATCGGCGTCGCGGGCGACGTAGCGAACGCGACCGTTCAACATCTGCCCATCGACGAGCTTGGCGCGGGCCGGCGCGCCGGCGCGAAGCCGTCCGGCTTCGGTCTCCGGAGCATCGCCCACAACCAACAGCGGGTTCAGTTCGATCATGGCGCCGCAGGCTTGGCCCGGCGACAGGTAGGCGCCGATCTCGGCGTCGCGGCGGTCGAAGACGCCGGCGAACGGCGCCCTGATCTCCACCTGGCGCATGGCGATCTCCGCCGCGCGGACGGCGGCGGTGGCCTGGTCCAGGTTGGCCTGGGCTTCCAGCACCTGGGTCTCGGAGCGGTAGCCCTTAGCCGCCAGCTCCGCCGCCGCCTTGCGCTGCAGCTGGCGCGACTTCAGGGCGGCGTGGGCCTGGTCGAGACTGGCCTGGCGCGCGTCGACAGAGAGGCGGCAGAGGACTTGTCCCTGGCGCACGAAGCTGCCCTCGGGCGTCGGCGTCGCCGCGACCACGCCGGCGGTTTCCGAGCGCACCACGACGGTCCGGGCGGCCTCGGTGCGTCCGCGAATGGAAACCTCGAGTTCACGGACGGTTTCGGGCGTCATACGCGCCTGGACGCTGGGCGTCGTGCTGGGCGCCACAGGCTTGGCCTGGGCCTTCTCTGACGCGCCGCCGAAAACGGTCCGTCCGACGAAGTAGATCAACACCACGCCAACGAGGGCGAGGATGAAGATGTACTGTGGCTTCAAACGCATAGAGCTGTATCCCCGGTCTCAGCTTCGTGCGCGAAACGCCCTTCCACGCACGTTTGCCGACTTTGCGCGGCTTGCCTTGGTTTTGATGCCGCCGTTATATCAGCGCAAATGAAATTGCGGTCACGAACGCGACCGGATCTAATCGCACACGGCGAGCCCAGATTGCATTGCAATTCAGATTCGCGCGAGGCGCGAGTCCCAGCTTTTTTCTTTTACGCGGTAAGGCGTTCCCTCGCCAGGGGGCGTTCGAACGAAGGACGACGTATCCGTGAGATATCTGCACACCATGGTCCGCGTGACCGACCTCGACGCTTCACTTGCGTTCTACTGTGACAAGCTCGGCCTTAAGGAAGTCTCACGGGTCGAGAACGAGGCCGGTCGCTTCACACTGGTGTTTCTCTGCGCGCCGGGCGACGAAGACGCCGCGCGCGAGAGGCGGGCGCCGACCGTCGAGCTGACCTACAACTGGGATCCCGAGGCTTATCAGGGCGGCCGCAACTTCGGCCACCTGGCCTACGCCGTCGACGACATCTACGCGGTCTGCCAACGGCTGAAGGACGGTGGCGTCGTGATCAACCGCCCGCCGCGCGACGGGCACATGGCCTTCATCCGCTCGCCCGACAACATCTCCATCGAACTACTGCAGGCGGGACCCGCCCTGCCCCCGGCGGAACCCTGGGCATCAATGCCGAATACGGGCGTCTGGTAGGGGGTGCGCTGGCGGCGCGGCGATCAGGGCGCGGTGCGTTCCTGGGCGATCCAGACCCGCCAGCGCCAGAAGGCGACGCCCAGGACCACAAGAACGACGGCCACGCCCGCGGCGACCGGAGCGGCGTGCGCGAAGATCGCCCCCAACAGGTGCATGACCGCCGGCCCAAAGGCATAGCCAAGCGCCACGAAGGCCCCGGCCCAGAGGCCCGCGGCAACCGCGTTCAGCACGGCGAACTTGCGCGTGGACACCGCCGAGACGCCCACGGCCACGGGTCCTGCGGCGCGCAGGCCGTAGAGGAAGCGGAAGCTGAGAATGAACCCCGCCGGATAGCGCTCGATCAGCACCAGGGCGCGGTCGAAAGCCGGCTTGGCCGCCACCTTCTTCACCCAGGCGGTATGGCGAAAACTGCGCCCAAGGGTGAACAGCAGATAGTCGATGAATCCTGAGCCCAGCGCGGCGGCCAGGATGACGATGGCTGGAGACAGGATCTGCTCACGGGCCATCACGCCGCCCGCAATCACGGCCGTCTGCCCTTCGAACGCGGCGCCAAGCGCGATCGCGAACGGGCCCAAAGTGGCCAGATGATCTACGACGTCGGTCATGTCGCCCTTGGGGGGAGGAAGGCAGGGCTCATATGGGCCGGCGCAGGCCCCGGGACCAGGGGCCACGGGCGCGCTATGCGCCGCAGGCCCCGTCACGGCGACACGCCGACGATGTATTGAAGGTCTCGATGGCTCCCGGAGCAGGACTCGAACCTGCGACAAGTCGGTTAACAGCCGCCTGCTCTACCAGCTGAGCTATCCGGGATCAGGCCGTCGAGAGGGCGGGCGTATAGACTGCCCAGCGGGGTTGCGCAAGCGTCTCGAAAGGGTCTCGTCGTTCGCGCCTGTGGAGCATGAAAAAAAGCCCGGCGCGGACGCCGGGCTTAGGAAGTTTGGTGATGGTGGGTGTCTTCAAAAGAAGACGCCCTCAGGGTCGCCCGCCGTAGTTAAGGCGCGATTAAGCAACCGTCACC
>JAIXTR010000644.1 GCA_027483845.1 Caulobacteraceae bacterium
AGTTCGGCATACTCCGGCGCCGCCGAAATCCCGGATTTCGCTTCGCGCAACGAGGCCAGAACCTCGTTGGCGTTGTTGCCGATGGACGAGACGATGCCCATCCCGGTGACCACGACACGGCGCATCAGTCCGCCTCCTCCAAACTCAGCGTCGGCCTTCAGGCCGGTTTTTCTTCGGACTTGAACAGGCCGACGCGAAGATCCTTGGCCTCATAGATGGGCTTTCCGTCGGCCAGGAGAACCGCGTCCGCGATCCCCATCACCAGCCGGCGCAGGATCACCCGCTTCATTTCGATCTTGTAGGTGACCTTCTTGATGTCCGGTGTCACCTCGCCGGCGAAGCGCACTTCGCCGCAGCCCAGGGCGCGGCCCCGGCCGGGCGCGCCGCTCCAGCCCAGGAAGAAGCCGACCAGCTGCCACATGGCGTCCAGGCCCAGGCAGCCGGGCATCACCGGGTCATTGATGAAGTGGCAGGCGAAGAACCAGAGGTCCGGATGGATATCGAGCTCGGCCTCGATATAGCCCTTGCCGTGCGCGCCGCCGGTCGAGTTGATCTCGACGATGCGGTCGAACATCAGCATCGGCGGCGCCGGAAGCTGGGCGTTGCCCGGCCCGAACATCTCGCCACGACCGCAGGCCAGGAGCTCTTCGAGCGTGAAGCTGGAGGGCCGTGTCGCCGCTTCGGTCATCGAGATCGCCTTGAAATCCTAAGAGGCGCCGGGCCTAGCACAGGCCGACGGGACCCCTCAACGACATTGCAGGGCCTCGGCGGTGCCCCACAGGGTCCCTTCGCGCACCCAGCCGGACGCGCCGTCGGTCTTCACCCGGCACCAGCCCTTGTCGCAGCGGACCAGCGCGGCCATGGCGCGGACGTTCAGGAACGCCTCGGCCTCGGCCCCCGCTTTCGGCTTGCGAAGCAGCGGCATGGGCCGGTTCTGGGTGTTGATCACCGCGCGCCGGCCGTCGGTGACGCGCTTGTGAACCCAGGCGACGCCCCCCTCCGGATCGCAGACCCGCCGCCACTCGGCCGTCTCGGCCACCACCTGCACCGGCAGGCCGCGTGCGCCATAGACCCACAGCAGCCGGTGATCGTCGCCCGGACCCGAGCGTGCGTTCACCTTGCCGAACTTCAGCGTGACGTAGCGCGGCACCGGATAGCCTGAGGGGGTCGGGCGGTCCGCAGCAGCCGCCGCCGGCGACGCACTCCAGGCCACCGCCAATCCCAGCGCCGCGAAAGCCAGCGCCCTCGCCTGACAAACCTTCAACCGCTATCCTTGCCTCTAATGGACGGCCTCGCCTTGGCCGTACCCGGCCCCTTTGCTAAGGGTTCCGTCAAACGTGCGCCGACGCAGCGCTGGAAACGTCCCATTCTTCGTAGGCACATGCCCGCTCGCAAGCCGAAAGTCATCGTCACGCGTAAACTGCCGGACTCGGTCGAGACCCGCATGCGCGAACTGTTCGACACCGAACTCAACGTTTCGGACGAACCCATGGCCCGCAAGGTCCTGCTCGAGGCCGTCGGCCGCTGCGACGTGCTGGCCTGCACCATCACCGACAAGATCGACGCCAGCCTGATCGAGAAGGCGGGCGAGCGGTTGAAGCTGATCGCCAACTTCGGTGCGGGCGTGGATCACATCGATGTGGCCGCCGCCAATGCGCGCGGCATCCTGGTCACCAACACGCCCGGCGTGCTGACCGAGGACACCGCAGACCTGACCCTGGCGCTGATGATGGCCACCCTGCGCCGGATGGTGGAGGGGGCCGCCGCCGTGCAGGCGGGCGAGTTCACCGGCTGGGCCCCCACCTGGATGCTGGGCCGGCGGATCACCGGCAAGCGGCTGGGGATCGTCGGCATGGGTCGGATCGGCGCCGCCGTCGCCCGCCGCGCCAAGGCGTTCGGGCTGCAAATCCACTACCACAACCGCAAACCGGTCAGCCCGCGGGTTTCCGACGAGCTGGAAGCCACCTATTGGGACAGCCTGGACCAGATGCTGGCCCGCGTGGACATCGTCTCGATCCACACCCCCGCCACCCCGGCCACCTTCCACCTGCTATCGGCCCGCCGGCTCAAGCTGCTGCAGCCGCACGCGATCGTGATCAACACCGCCCGCGGCAGCGTCATCGACGAACAGGCGCTCACCGAGCTGCTGGCCGAGGGCAAGATCTCGGGCGCCGGCCTCGACGTCTTCGAGCACGAGCCGCGGATCAATCCCAAGCTGCTCAAGATGCCCAACGTCGTCCTGCTGCCGCACATGGCCTCGGCCACCGTCGAGGCGCGCGTGGACATGGGCGAGAAGGTGATCATCAACATCAAGACCTGGATGGACGGCCACCGCCCGCCCGACCGCGTCCTGCCGCAGATGCTCTAGCCATCCCTAGAGGTCGACCGCGCCATTGACGCCGCCGGGCCGCATGCCCGACCATCGGCGGAAGACCTGGGCGGAGAGCTCTTTCGGATCATGCTGACCCGTCGCGCGATGCTGGCGACTGGGGCTGCGGCGCCCCTCGCCGCGTCGGCGGTGGCGCACGCCCAGGGGTTGGCGGTCGTTCCGCCAAGTCTCGACGAACTTCTGCGCGAGCCGCTGGTGCAGGACGCGGCCATCTCGCCCGACGGCGAACAGCTGGCCATCCTCCGCACCCAGCCGGCCGGCGGCAAGACCCGGGCCTTCGTCACCCTCTCCCGCCTGGCGGACCTTTCGGCGCAGCCCGCCGTCGCCCTCATCGGCGAACAGGCGGCGACCCAGGTGGAATGGGCCAACGACGAACGCCTGCTGATCTGGATCACCTTCCGGACCGACGACAAGGGGCAGCCCTACGGCCTGTGGTTCTACGACACCTTCGTGCCCATCCCCGTGAAGCGGGTGATCTCGGTGGACCTCAAGGGCCAGAACCCGGTGGTGATGTTCGCCGGCTCCCGCTCGGTGCTGCGGCGCGGCTTCGATGTTTCCCGGGTCGTCGATTACCTCAAGGACGACCC
>JAIXTR010000037.1 GCA_027483845.1 Caulobacteraceae bacterium
CCTGGGGGGCGCCCCGCTCCTTCAGGGCCAGCGCGGCGCAGAAGGGCTTGCGCGCCCCTTGCAGCACCACGACGCGCACGTCGGGCCGCCAGTACAGCCCGACGAAGAACTCCCGCAGCTCGGTCACCAGATTGCGGCTCAGCGCATTCAGCCGGTCCGGCCGGTTCATCGTCGCCCAGATGACGTCGCCCTCGTGGCGTAGTTCCAGATCGGCCATGCTCAGAGCCCCTTCAGCCAGTCGAGCAGCAGGGCTGTGACCTCGGCGGGCCGCTCCTGCTGGGTCCAGTGTCCCACGCCCGGCAACACGTGCGCGCCGCGCAGGTCGGTGACGTGCATGCGCATCAGCGCCGCCGGGTCGGGAATGCGGCCGAAGCCGTTGAACGCCGGGTCGCGGTCGCCGCCGATCAGCAGGGTGGGCTGCTCGATCTTGCGGTCCTTGAAGGCCTGCAGCCACTCGAAGTCCCGCTCATGGTTGCGATACCGACTGATGGGGCCGAAGAACCCGGACCCCTCGAACTCCGCCACGTAGTAGTCGAGGTCCTCGTCGCTCAGCCAGGCCGGGAACACCTCCGGGTCCACCATGCCCTCCAGCATGCTGGCCCCATGCTTCTTCTGCGGCCAGGAGCCGTCCGGCGCCTCGCCTGCGATGCCGAAGTAGAACTTGCGCAGGAAGTCGCGGACATCCGCCTCGGCCTCGGCTTCCGGCGGTCCCACGTCCTGGAACCAGGCCTGGTAGAAGAAGTGGCCCTTGCTGGTGAACAGCTCGGTGAAGATCTCCGTGAACGGCCGGTGCGGCACGCCGGTGAACGGCACCGACAGCCCCGCCACCGCCGAGATCACGTCCGGCCGGGTCAGCGCCGTGTTCCACACGATCGGCGCGCCCCAGTCGTGGCCGATCAGGATCGCCTTGCCGCCCGGCGCCAGCGCTTCGGCGACCCCGGCCACGTCGCCGGTCAGCTCCTGCATGGAGTAGGCCGAGACATCCTTCGGCTTGTCCGAGCCGCCGTAGCCGCGCACGTCCAGGGCCGCGACCTGATAGCCGGCCTGGGCCACCGGGCCGATCTGGTGGCGCCACGAGTACCAGCTCTCCGGGAAGCCGTGGACCATGATGACCAACGGCCCCTCGCCCTCCACCGCGGCCCTCAGCTTGGCTCGTCCGGTGTCGATCGTGCGGAATTCCGGCATGCGCGTCCCCATTGCGAGGCGCGCATGATCGCCGTCGATTTTCCCGTGGCAAGACTGACCGTGCGGCAGCTAACGCCGCGAACGCTCGGCTCAGCCTGGGCGGCTCAGCGCGCCGGCGGGGCGCTGCTCAGGGCGGCCACGTCCTGGCGGGTGACGCGTCGCACCGTCGAGATCGCGCAGCGCGGCGCGCTCGTCCCGGCGCCGGCGATCAGCTCGGCGCGGCTGTCCGGGCACACCACGTCCGACCCGCTCGCGCGGACGCGCAGGCTCTTGGCGGCGTCCAGCGCGGCGCAGGGGCCGGCCAGCTCCAGCCGCCAGATCGAGCCGCTGCGCGCCTGCACATAGACGGTATCGCCGCTGCGGTTGGCGCCCACGATCTGGCGCCCGCTGAAGCACTGCCGCCCGCCGGTCTGGCTGTGCGGCCCGGAAAGGTCCGTCTGCGCCAGTCCCGCGATGTCCAGGTAGTTCGCTGCCGCTGGCGGGGGCGGCGCCTCGGCCAGGGCGGGCGCTGCGGCCAGGGCCGCCACGGCGGCGATAAGCAGGGCGGGTTTCATCGCGACGTCTCCATGCCGGACCGCGAACGCTAACACCTGGTCGCAGCCGCAGCAAACGGCGGCCCGGCGCTGACCGTGCGTCACCGTTGACCTCCGCCCCGGCGGCGCGAACATGGCCAAAAGGGAGGAGCGCCGATGGTCTCGCTGACCGAGAAGAGCGCCGGGTTCGAACACGTCCGCTGCACCCTGGACGGCCATGTCGCCACCGTCCGCCTGGACCGTCCGGCCCGTCGCAACGCCTTGAACTACCAGGCCTACGACGAGCTGGAGCAGGCGATGCGTCTGGCCGGCGCCGACGACGAGGTCCGCTGCGTCATCGTCACCGGATCGGACCCCGCCTTCTGCTCCGGCGACGACGTCGGCGAGATCATGGCCGGCCCCAAGCCGGTCGCCAAACGCTCGCTCCCCGTGACCTACCAGGCGACGCCGGCGGCGATCGCAGCCCTCGAATTCGACAAGCCGGTGATCGCCGCCATCAACGGCGCCGCCGTCGGCTGGGGCATGGAGCTCGCGCTCTTCGCCGACATCCGCATCGCCTCCGAGAAGGCCAAGTTCGGCGAGCTGTTCGTCAAGCGCGGCCTGGTCTGCGACGTCGGCGGCTTCTATCGCCTCCCCGCCATCGTCGGCCCCGCCAAGGCCGCCGAGCTGCTGTTCACCGGCGACGTGTTCGACGCCGCCGAGGCGCTGCGCATAGGCCTTGTCACTCAGGTGACCGCCCACGACGACCTGATGCGCGAGGCCCGGGCCCTGGCCGCCCGCATCGCCGCCAACCCGCCGTTGGCCGTCCGCCATCTCAAGGCCGGCCTCACCCGCTACGCCTATGGCGATCCGCGCGAGATCGGCGCCTGGGCCATCGAGAAGATCCGGCTGCTGATGCAGACCGAGGACCACAAGGAGGGGGTCGCCAGCTTCCTCGAAAAACGCGAACCCACCTTCCAGGGACGATGACCATGACCAGCCGATCCGTCGCGGGCCTCACCGTGCTCGTCACCGGGGCCGCCAGCGGCATGGGCCGCGCCACCGCCGAGGTCTTCGCCGCCGAGGGCGCCCACGTCGCCTGCACCGACATCGCCTTCGAGAGCGTGCGCGAGGTCGCCGACGACCTGGTCCACCGCGGCTACAGCGCCGAGGCCTGGGCCCTGGACGTCGCCGATCCGGAGGCGATCAAGACCGTAGTCGAGGCGGTCGCCGCGCGGTTCGGCGGCCTGGACGTCCTGGTCAACAACGCCGGCATCTCGGCCTTCTGCCCCATCGACGCCGAACCCTACGACGCCGTCTGGACCCGCGCCTTCGGCATCCTGGTCACCGCCCAGCAGCGGCTGATCCGCGCCGCCCTGCCCCACCTGCGCAAGTCGGCCTCGCCCCGCATCGTCAACATCGCCTCCACCGAGGCCTTGGGCGCCACCAGCCGCGACAGCCCCTACGCCGCGGCCAAGTCGGCGGTCACCGGCCTGACCCGCGCATTGGCGGTTGAGCTCGGCCCCGAGGGGATCACCGTCAACTGCATCTGCCCGGGCCCGATCCTCACCGGCATGACCGAGAACGTCCCCGACGACGACAAGCAGACCTACGCCCGCCGCCGCACCGCGCTCCGCCGCTATGGCCGGCCGGAGGAGGTCGCGCACATGACGCTCAGCCTCTGCCTGCCCGCCGCCTCCTACATCACCGGAACGACGATCCCCGTTGACGGAGGCCTGATGGCGCGCAACGCATAGGCATGCTTGGCCGCACAGCGTTCGCCGTCGCACTGCTGATCGCTGGTTCGGCGCAGGCTCAGGCCTACAGGCCGCCGCGCACCAGCTTCGGCGCGCCCGACCTGCAGGGCCTGTGGGACAATGCCTCCATGACCATCCTGCAGCGGCCCAAGGGTTTCAAGGCCCTGATCGCCACGCCCGAGGAGGCCGCCGCCTTCGAGGCCAAGCGGCTGGGCCACTATGCGAAGGTCATCGGCGACGTCGATCCCCACGCCCCCGCGCCGCCGGAAGACGGCGTCGAGGACGACGACAACTTCGAGAAGCCCCGCGGCCTGGCCCGCATCCGGGGCGAGATCCGCAGTTCCCAGATCGTCAGCACGCCTGACGGGCGCCTGCCCTATTCGCCAGCCGGCCGCGCCGCCGCGGAGAAGGCGCTCAAGGACGAAGCGGTGGTCGACGATCCCGAGGGCCGTCCCTTCGACGAGCGCTGTCTCCTGGGCGGCGGCGGCGGCGTCGCTGCGCCGATCATGAACCGCGACCACGTCCAGATCATCCAGACCCCGGACGCCGTCGTCCTCTACGGCGAGCAGAACCACGAGGCTCGCATCGTCCGTCTCGGCGCGCGTCACCTGCCGCCGGCGATCCGCCCGTGGATGGGCGACTCCATCGGCTGGTGGGAGGGCGACACCCTTGTCGTCGAGACCACCAACCTGAACCCCAACGACCGCTGGCGGTGGAATGCGGGCGAATGGATCCTGCTCACGCCCGACACGCGGATTGTCGAACGCTTCGCCCGCGTCGCCCCCGCTGAGCTGCTGTACAGCTATGTCGTCGAGGCCCCCGGCGCCTATACCGAGCCGTGGCGCGCCGAGATGCCCTTCCACGCCAGCACGGCCCGGGTATTCGAATTCGCCTGCCACGAGGGCAACTACGCCCTCGCCAACATCCTCGCTGGCGGGCGCCAGGCGGATCGCGAAGCCGCGGCCGCCGCGAAGTAGTCCGCCCCGACCGCCCCGGGACTGGACGATCCCCGGCGACGCACCGCAAGTCAGGCCATCGACCTTTCGTGGAGTGCGCGCCGCATGGCCCTAGCCCCCCTGATCCTGGCGGCCGCGGTGGTCGCCGCCCCCGCCCCCGCCTCGACTGACGCGACCGACCCCTACGCGCCTGGCCGCAGCGTCGTCGCCGCGCAGCAGAAGCTGGTGGGACCCCGCGCCGTGCAGGAGGTGCTCGAGGTCGAGCTGAACGGCGCGAAACAGGTGATCAGCGTCCGGGGAGCCGACCGCGACAACCCGATCCTGCTCTGGATCCACGGCGGTCCGGCCGCGCCGGAGATGCCCAGCGCATGGTCCTGGCAACGGCCCTGGGAAGACGTCTTCACCATGGTCCAATGGGACCAGCGCGGATCCGGCCGCTCTTACGCGCTCAACGACCCCGAGGCGCTGAAGACCACGCTCAACCCCGACACCTATGTCGCCGACGCCATCGCCCTGATCGAGCAGCTGAAAGCCCGCTACGGCAAGCGCAAGGTCATCGTCATGGGCCACAGCTGGGGCTCGGTGGTCGGCCTTACGGCGGCCTTGGCGCGGCCCGATCTGCTGCACGCCTATGTCGGCATCGGCCAGGTCATCGACTTCCGCGCCAACGAACGCGTGGGCTACGACTGGACCCTGGCCGAGGCGCGCCGCCGCGGCG
>JAIXTR010000202.1 GCA_027483845.1 Caulobacteraceae bacterium
CCGGCCGCCGATCCCAGCGCCTGCCCGACCGCGATCACCGAACCGTTCAGCGCCAGCGCCACCGGGGCGCCGTCGGTCATGTGGATCAGCCGCGACTGGATCACCGGGGTGATCGAGAACAGCGCCGTCGCCGCCACGAAGATCGCCAGGGCCACCAGCAGCTGGCTGGCCAGACCCGGCGGCAGGGCCTGGTGCGTGGCGGCGAAGTGCAGGCTCATGGCCACGCCCTGGATGGCGAAGCCCTGCATGATCCAGGCCTTGCCCACATTGCGGTCGGCGGCGCGACCGCCCAGCCACAACCCGACGATGGAGCCCAGGCCGATCATCGCCTGGAACGCTCCTACGCCCGCGCCCGTCACACCCGCCCCGACGCGCACGATCGGCGCGATGTAGAGGTTGAGGGTCATGTTGGCGGCGAAGACCAGGAAGGTTGTCAGGTAAAGCGGCCAGATCATCGAGATCGGAACCTGCCCGCCCTCGCGCTTGGCCGGCGCCGGAATGGGCGGCAGGAAGAACGTCACCGCGACCAGGGCCGAGGCGGAGAGCAGGGCCGCGAAGAGGAAGGTGGCGCGCCAGCCGAAGATCGAGCCTACGACGCTGCCCAGAGGGATCCCCAGCACGAACGCCAGGGTCATGCCGCCGGCGACCATGGCCAGCGCCGAGCCGCGACGCTCGGGCGGCACCATCGAGGCCGCCGCGACGCTGGCCGCCGGGCCGGACATCGCGCCGGCCAGACCCGCCAGCCCGCGCAGACCCAGCAGCGTCTCGAAGTTGGGTGTGAAGGCGCAGGCGAGATGCAACAGCAGGCCGAAGCTCAGGCCCACCAGCACCACCAGCCGCCGGTCGAACCGCCCAAGCACATGCGCCGCCACCGGCCCCAACACGGCCGAGGTCAGGACATAGGCAGTCTGCAGTTGCCCGGCGACGGCGGTCGACACGCCCAGGTCCACCGCCATGGGCTCGAGCAGGCCGGCGAAGATGAACGCCGCCGAGCCGAACGCGAAGGTGACCATGGTCAGCACAAAGACGCGCGGATTCATCGCGCCCGCTGCCTCATGCCATCACCCCCTCGAACACTTGTTTGACCGCAGGGTGACGGAAGATCGGGTATGTGGCTAGACGCTCAGTTCGGCATCTGGGCGCGAACTTTCGCCCGCAGGACGTCGATCGGCGCGAGGCCGGCGTCGGTCTTGAAATGCCAGTAGGTCCAGCCGTTGCAGGCCGGCGCGGACTGCACCATCGCCCCCACCTTGTGGATCGACCCGGCCAGTTCGCCCACCACCAGGCTGCCGTCAGCGCGCACCCGGGCGGCGTTGCGGCCCTTGGAGCAATAGAGCACGTCGCCGGCCCGCAGCAGTCCTGCCTCGACCAGGCTCCCGAACGGCACCCGGGGCTCGGACTTCTTGGAGGTGGTCACCGCCATCTCCGCGGCGGTGGCGGGGATCACCTTGGCGATACGGTCCTTGGCGATCTTGGCGTACTCGACCTCGCGCTCGATGCCGATGAAGCGGCGACCCAGGCGGCGCGCCACGGCGCCGGTGGTTCCGGTCCCGAAGAACGGGTCTAGGATGATGTCGCCGGGCTTGGTGGACGCCATGATAAGCCGGTGCAGCAGGGCCTCGGGCTTCTGGGTCGGATGGGCCTTGTCGCCGTTGCCATCCTTCAGCCGCTCGTCGCCCGTGCATAGCGGCAGTGTCCAGTCAGAGCGCATCTGCAGCTCGTCGTTGGCCATCTTCATGGCGTCGTAGTTGAAGGTGTAGCGGCGGCCGCCCCGGCTCTTGGCGGCCCAGATCAGTGTCTCGTGCGCATTGGTGAAGCGCGTGCCCTTGAAGTTCGGCATCGGGTTCGACTTGCGCCAGACGATGTCGTTCAGGATCCAGAACCCCAGGTCCTGCAAGGTCGCGCCCACCCGGAAGATGTTGTGGTAGCTGCCGATCACCCACAGCGCCCCGTCGTCCTTCAGCACCCGCTGGCACTCGGCCATCCAGGCCTTGGTGAAGGCGTCGTAGGCGGCGAAGCTCTCGAACTGGTCCCAGTGGTCGTCAACGGCGTCGACCTTGGAATTGTCCGGCCGCAGCAGGTCGCCACCCAGCTGCAGGTTATAGGGCGGGTCGGCGAACACGAGATCGACGGACCTGTCGGGCAGCTTCTTCAGCTCCTCCAGGCAATCGCCGTTCAGAATGGCGTCAATCGGCAGCCCCATGGCCCAACCTCAACACAAAAGTAAGGTTGAATCTTCGGTCAGACATGGTGAACAGGCCGTCAACGACATCCGCCTAATTTGCGAGCGTCAGGCCGCCAGCGCCGCGTTCACGTGCGGTTCGAGGGCACCCAACAGCTGCGGTACGGACACCGGCTTGTTCAGGTGACCATCCGCGCCGGCGGCGATGCCGGCGTCCACGTGCTCCTGCAGGCCGTTCGCGGAGACGATGTAGATTGGCAGGCGTGACCGCCCCGCGGCGCCTTCCCAGGCGCGGATGCGGCGGGTGGCCTCGAAGCCGTCCATCACCGGCATCTGGATATCCATGAGAATGGCGTCGAACCGGCCGGTCGTCGCCGCCTCGACCCCCGTCTGGCCGTTTTCGGCCGCCGCATGGTCGATGCCGGCGGAATCCAGGATCAGCCCCAGGACTTGCCGGTTGATCTCGTTGTCGTCGACGATGAGCACCCGGAAGCCCTCGTGGCCGCGGGTATCGGCAGCGACAGCCCCGACCGGCGGCGTGTCCGCCTCCGGCAGCGCAGGCAGGTCCAGCGTAAACGCGAAGACCGAGCCCTCTCCCGGGCGACTGGTCCCATCAAGCTCACCGCCCATCAGCGACACATACTCGCGGCTGATCGCCAGCCCCAGCCCTGCGCCGCCATGCCGCCGCGTCGAGCTGTCGTCGGCCTGCTGGAAGCGCCCGAAGAGACGCGACTTGACCTCGTCGTCGAACCCGACGCCGGTGTCCCGGACCTCGAACCTCACGCGGTCTCCGGCGCGCGAGACCGCAAGCACCACCTCGCCCGCATCGGTGAATTTCACGGCGTTGCTGACCAGGTTGCCCAGCACCTGCCGCAACCGCATCGGATCGCACGCCACCGGCGCGGCCGCACCCGGCGCGATATCCACCCGAAGGGCGACGCCCTTGCCATCCGCCTGCGGCGCATAGAGGTCCCGTACCGAACGAGCGAGATCGCCGAGGTCCGTGGGCTCGGGGCGAAGCGTCGCCGCCCCCGCCTCGACCCGGGCAAGGTCCAGGAGGTCGGCCAGCAGCACATTCAGAAGCCCGCCCGACGTCTGCATGACGCCCACGAGCTCACGCTGTTTGAGGGACAGCTCGCTGGCCGCCAGGACCTCGGCGACGCCTAGCAGCCCGTTCAGCGGCGTGCGGATCTCATGGCTCATGTTGGCCAGGAACTGGCTCTTGGCCCTGTTGGCCGCCAGAGCCGTATCGCGCGCCTCGGCCAGAGCCCGCGCCGTTTCCTGCTGTTGTGTGATGTCGATCATCACAGAGACGCCGCCGCCGTCTGCAGCTGAGAAGGACTCGTGCCGCAGCCAGCGGCCATCCGGAAGCCTCAGGTCCAATTCCGGCGCCTGCCCCTGACTGTAATAGCCCGCCAGACCTGGCTGGCTGATATCGAGACTGGACGTCCAGCCCGCCGCCAGGACCGCCCGGGCCAGATCCTCCCGCGCGACACCCTTGGCCAGTCCTGCGCCGGAGCCCGCCATCATGTCGGCGAAGGCGCTGTTCCACGACAGGAGCCGTCCTGTGGGATCGTAAAACGCCAGGCCCGCCGACACCGAGTTCAGCGCGTCGTTCAGACCGCTGATGGTCGCGCGGCGCCCCATCCGCTCCATGCCGACCAGGGCCGCCGCCGCGATCATCACCAGTGCGGCCAGCACGAGTGTCGCGCCCGCCAGGGTGTCGCGGCTCGCCAGCTCCGCCGGCACCAGCAAGGTGGGGTCGGGGGTGAGGATCACCGCGGTCATCGCCGTGAAATGCAGCCCGACGATCGACAGCAGCAGGAGCGCTTTCGCGCCAAGGCGCCCCGCCCTGTGATTGAGGTAGGTGCGCGAATAGAGCGCCGCCGTGGCGCCGATGACGCCCAGGACCATAGCCGCGACCACATAGGCATAGCGCCACTCGACCCGTGCCTCGGTGCGGATGGCGGCGATGCCGAGAAAATGCATGGCCCCGATGGTCAGGCCCACGATAAGGCCGCCACCGAGGATCGCGGCGGGCGTTCGAGCGATCACCGGGATCGCGAACCCGAACGCCATGCCCGCCACGGCGACGATCAGGGAGACCGCGGTGACCACGGGCTCATAACCGATGGGGAGGTTCGGCTCGTAGGCCAGCATGCCGATGAAATGGGTGGCCCACACGCCCGACCCGGCCACCACGCCGGTCAGACCGATCCACAGGCCGCGGACCTGCGACGCAGAGGCCTGGAGGCTTCGCCCATAGCAGCCGAACGCCCCGACACAGGCCGCCGCGCAGAC
>JAIXTR010000091.1 GCA_027483845.1 Caulobacteraceae bacterium
CGCTCGCCGCGACAGGCGCAGCGGGACGAGCAGGTTATCCCGGCGAACTGCCCCGACGGCCCGCGGGGGACCGCCGTCAAGGCCTGAGCTTCCGCGACATTCCGACGTCCAACGTGCGATTCGTCGGCCCGGCTGTTTGCGTCGGGCCGCGCGGAGGGTAATCCTTCGCGGCTGATATCCTGGACGGCCGGCCCACGTACGCCGGTGGCGAAAAGCTGAAGGAACGGGCGTTGATGAGGTTCTCAAAGCGGTCGCGACCGATGGACTTCGGCGGCCCCGACGAGGACGCTCACCTGGCCGAGCCCGACGTCGAGCTGGCGCACGTCGCGACGCCGGGGTTCCGCCCGATGGATCAGGCCGACGTCACGCCGATGGTGGGCGCCCATGGGGGACGGGCCCTCGCGCCGCAGGTCGACGCGAACGCCTACGCCGCCGTCGACGCGGAGCGCCGGCCCTCCGCATGGCCCACCTGGCTGATCGCCGTGGCGGTGGCCGCGCTGTGGGCGCTGGGCCCCATCGCCTTCGCGATCGGGTATCGCAACAACGTCGCCCCGCTGCAGAACGACACGTTCGCCCTGGTCGTCTTCGCCCTGCTGGCGGTGGGCCCGGCGATCTTCGTGCTGGGCGCCGCCTATATGATCCGCCAGGGCCAGAAGCTGGCGTACGAGACCCGGCGGGCGAAGGCGATGGCCGACGACATGCTGGCGCCGGCGCTGATCGCGGCGGCGCGAGCCGGCGATGTGACTCTGGCAGTGCGCGATGAGATCCACCGGGCGGCGGCCGCGGCGGACGACGCCCGCGACTCGCTGGTCGCCCTGCGCGAGGCGCTGGCGTTCGAGACCGACAAGCTGACGGGCGCGACCGCCCAGTCGGTGCGCACGGCCCAGGAATTGGCCACCACCCTGGGACGCGAGCGGTCGGATATGGCCGGCCTGGCCCAGGCCCTTGACGCCCAGGCGACCCGGGTGAGCGACGCCATCGGCCAGCAGGCGCGGATGATCACCGAAGCGACGACGATGGCCGAGGCGCAGATCCGCGACGCCGAGGGGGCGCTGTCGGCCCGCGCCGCCGATCTCGCCGCCGCGGCCGGGGAGGCCAGCGACGCCGCCCGCACTGCGGGCGAGGATCTGACCCGCCATATCGCCCGACTGGAGAACGCCGGCGCCGGCGTCGCCGATCAGGTTCGCGCCGTGGAGTCCGGCCTGACCGAGCAGCGCGCCGCGCTGGTGTCGCTCAGCCAGACGCTGAAGGGCGATCATGAGGCGTTCGCGGCCAACGCCGAGGCCCATGCCGCGACGCTGGGGGACTACATCGCCAATGCCCGGCAATCGGCGACCGAGATGAGCACGCAGGCGATGACCGGCGGCGATCAGCTGCGCCGGCTGATGGCCGACGCCGCGCTGCAGTTCCGCGACATCGCCGAGACGGCCAAGGCCGAGCGCGAGGAGTTCGGGCAGTCGACCCTACATGCGCTGGAGGCGGTCTCCTCGGCCGCGGCCGAGCAGCGCGCCCAGCTGGAGGCCCAGACCCGAGCCGCCATCGAGGCGTTGGCCACGGCCGCGGAAGACACCCGCGCGGCGGCGGCCCGTCACGCGACCACCGCCCGTGACCAGGTCGATCAGCTGTCCGAGGCGGCGTTCAACGCCGGGCAGAAGGCCAACCAGGTGTTCGAGGCCCGGCTCGAGGAGGCCAAGGCGCTGGTCGAGCAGTCGTCGCGAATGGTCGAAGACGCCGGCGCCGCGACGGCGCGTAAGCTGGAGGAGGGCGCCGCCGCCGCGCGGACGACCCTGGAAGAGCTCTCCGCCATGATGGTGGAGATCGAGCAGCGCGCGGCGCGGATGCCCGCCGCCGCCGCCGGCCAGGCGGACCGGGTCCGCGCCACCGTCGCCGACGGCATGGACGAGCTGATGGCCCATGCGCGCCGAACCGCGGAGGAGGCGCAGGCGATCGACGCCGCCTTCCAGGATCGGGTGCGCCGGAACTTCGAAATGCTGTCCGAGGCCGTGAAGCTGATGGGCGTGGCCGCCGTGGCCGGCCCCACGGCCTCCGCGCCTGTGCTGCCCCTGCAAGCGGCGCCGCCGCCGCGTCCGACCCCCGTGCCGCCCCCCGTCGCAGACCTCGCGGACGACGACGCGGACGAACCTGAGGTGCTGGATCTGGGGCCGCCCATCGCCCCACCGCCGCCGGCGGGCGCGGAGCTGGCGGACCGGATCGGGCTGCGCAATCGCATCCGGCTGACCCCGACCGCCACGGATCGCGAATTCTCGGCGGTCTTCGAGGCCGCGGGCGGTCCGCCGCCCGTCGCCGCCCCGGCGCCGGAGGCCGAGGACGGCGAGAGCAGTGAGGACGGCGGCGACACCTGGACCTGGAAGGATCTGCTGGCCTCGCTGGACGGCGCTGACGGGGAGGGCGAGCGGCTGGAGGACACCCTGGCGGCCGAGCTGGCGCACATGGGGGTCGAGCCCGCCAAGCTGCTGCCGGCCGGCCGGATCGAGGAAATCGCGGCGGCGCTGCAGACCGGAGACCAGGAGGGCGGCCGCGAGGTCGTCCGGAAGCTGGCGCCGGCGGCGACGCGCCGCATCGCGCGGCGGCTGTTCACCGACGATGACGTCAAGCGCCGCACCGGCGTCTATGTCCGACGCTACAAGACGCTGGTCGACGACGCGGTCGCTCGCGACCCGTCGGGGCTGGCGCTGGCCGGGCTGCTGGGCGCGGAGGGTGGGCGCGTCTTCCTGCTGCTCGACGCCGCGGCGGGGGACATGATCTAGCGCGGGAACCCGCGACGGGCCGGCGCTTTCCTAGCGAATGGACGACCCCCGCGATCGCGCGCACCGAGCCTGGCGACGGGCGGAACGTATCAAAAGGCTCTCGGACCGCGTCGTGGGCGTCGGCCCCTGGGGCGTGGGCCTGGACGGCGTGCTGGCCTGGGTTCCCGTCGCCGGCACCGTCTATTCCGTGGGCGCGGCGGCGCTGCTGATGCGCGAGGCTGTGCAGAACGGGGCCTCGCGAGGGACGCTGTTGCGCATGGCCGGATACCTCGGCCTCGACAGCGTGGCCTCGGGCGTGCCGATCGTCGGGTGGGCCGTGGATACGCTTTTCACCGGTCACGCCTTCGCCGCCCGCGCCTTGCAGAAGGACATCGAGAAGCGCCACGGCAAGCCGCTGGATGCGAGTCCAGCCAAGCTTGATCTCGGCATAGTCACGGGACGTTAGGGCCTGCCCGGCCAAAATCTGGAGCCTTGAACAGGCCGCCTTTCATAGTAAGGGAAGCGGTCGTTTTCAGCCCAGGGGGCGTATTTGAAGATCCTGATCACAGGCGGAGCGGGCTTCATCGGCTCGGCCGTTGTTCGCCGGGCCATCGCCGACGGCCACCAGGTGGTGAACCTGGACGCCCTTACCTACTCCGCCAATCTGGAGAACGTGGCGAGCGTCGCCGGCGACCCGGGTTCCGTCTTCGAACACGTTGACATC